>JAYTQX010000200.1:0-6248 GCA_043746455.1 Pseudomonadota bacterium | reverse complement strand
GTGACGAGGAATCCGGGCGGCGGAATCTTGTTGTCTTCATCGAAGTTGATCGAGGCGGTGTACATCAGGTGATCGTGCATGCCGACCAGGCCCGGAATCACGCTGTGACCGGCGAGGTCGATCACGCGCGCGCCGTCTGGCGGCGCTGCCGCCTCATCGCTTATCGACGCGATTTTTCCCTGACGCAAAACGACGGTGCGGTTCTCCTGCGCCGGCGCACCGGTGCCGTCGATCACGCGCACGTGGGTGAGCGCGATGACGGCATCATCGTAGGCGATGAACTTGTGCACCTCTGCCGAGGGCGTCTGCGCCAGCGCCGTGGCGCCAACCAGCGCCAGCAGCAGGCCCGCGCGAGCCCAGATAGCGTTCCCGCAACGCGATGGGGCGTAGATCAAGCCGGCCACAACCAGCCGAACGTGGCGCCGGTGATCACGCCGTAGATCACGCCATCGATGAAGTGCTTGATCGCACTGCCCCAGGGATGGCCCCACCAGATCGCGTCGGGAATCACGCCGAAGGAATAGGCCATCACGGCGACGAACCCGATGACGTGGGATACGTGCGCGAATGATGTGTCGTCCGCGATCACATGTGCGGCGACCAGCGCGCAGGCAAACGACACGACCAGACAAAACGCGAACCACTGGCCGAGGAACGCACCCATGTTCATCGGCCCAGGCTTGCGCAGGAACATGACGCCGACCGGGCCCTGCTTGAACATTTCCTGCGTCGCCGGGTTCTTCATCGCCTCCGGCGTGCAATACGGAATCATGTACAGGCCGGCGCTGGCGTTGCCCTTGTTGATTGCGGCGCTGACTTCGCCTTCATTGGAAAAGCCTTTGCAGTCTGGCATGTGCCAGGCCTTGATCACCATGTGCAGGATGCTGCTGGCGATGAACACGAATACGGCCGATAGCAGGATCGGCAGCCAAAGCTGAGCGAGCGAGATCATACGTTCCTCCCCGGAATCTGGTTGTGCGGCGCAGTCTACGCCGGTTCGGGAAAAACGCGCAGAGGGGTATTGTATTTAACCGATTGAACAATTAACATATTGGTTAAATGAATACCGCGCGACTCGACGACACCTTTGCCGCCCTTGCCGATCCAACCCGGCGCGCGATCCTTGCGCGTCTCTCGATCGGCGAGGCGATGGTCAACGAACTCGCGGCGCCATTCGCCATCTCGGCACCGGCGATCACGCGCCATCTCAACGTGCTCGAACGCGCAGCGCTGATCGTGCGCAAGCGCCAGGGCCAATTCGTGCGCTGCCGGCTCAACCCGCAGGCCCTGAAGACCGCAAGCGAGTGGCTCGATTTCTATTCGCGCTTCTGGAGCGAGAGTTTCGACCGCCTGGATGAACACCTGAAGAAAACGCCCAACCCGAGGAAATCCCATGTCCGCCAATCCAAACATCGCTGATTCCGCCACCACACTGACCATGACGCGCCACTTCGACGCGTCGCCCGAACGCGTCTTCGACGCCTGGCTCGATCCCAGGCGGATCGCACAATGGATCGGGCCGCGCGGCGTGCAGGGCGAGGCGACCCAACTCGACGCACGCGTCGGCGGCGCGTATGCGATCACCATGCACACGCCCGACAACTCCAATCCCCACGTCGGCGGCATCTACCGGGAGATCGTGCGCCCCTCGCGCCTCGTTTTCACCTGGGCATGGGGGCACGAGACACAGGAAACCCTGATCACCCTGACTTTCAGGGCGCTGGGCAAGGGCACCGAAATGACGTTGCAACACTCCGGTTTCGCCAACGCCGAACGCCGCGACAGTCACAACAACGGCTGGACCGGTTCGTTCGACAAGCTCGCGGAGATACTGGCGAAGTAAGCAGGTGGGCGAGGAAGTAGGATTACGCTGCGTCCCCCTGCGGGTTACAGGAACTTAGACGATCGTTCTTGATTCCAAGGCGAAACCCGCTTAGCGTGGAGCGCATCGCATTGCGCTCAATGCTTGGAGCCAACGCCGTCAGGAGCGTGAGTAGAAATGCATTTGGGACGAACCTTATTTCTCGCGCTGTGCATGGTGCTGCCCAACGCGCCCGCGCTGGCGCAGACCGTACTGCCCGACGTCAACGTGCGCGCGCCGAAGTGGGAAGAACGCCACGGCGGCTATGTAATATCGAGCAACTTCCAGGTCGATCCGCACATGTCGGCGGTAATCTTTCCTGCCGAGCCGTTTCAAAAGGACGACATTCTGGATTTCCGCACCGTGCGGATGTCCGATGACGAATACTTCGTGTTGCAGGAATGCAGCTCCACCGATTGCACGCAAGGACACATTCTCCGCGTCTGGACCCGATCGGGTGCGTTGGACACCGTGCACGAGCCGTATCGCGTCTCGATTCCGCACGAAGGGAAATTCTTCATGTGGATGCAACGCTTTCCGATGGCGGGCGGCGGCACGTTTTCCGGATACATCCCTTCGAGTCCGCCATTGGTATTGAACCCGATCGGCACGCCGGAACAGTTTCATCAGTGCGACGTGAAAGCCGCGCAGGAGCGCGGTCCGGTCAAGGTTCTGTCGTCCGAGCACAACGGGACTCAGCTCGCGCTGCATTTCGAAACCGGCTCGACCGTGTTTATCCAGCGCATGCACGCGGCCGAGTAAGCGGCGCCCGGAGTTATCCGCGCTTCTTTCTGGAGCCCGCCTTTCCCCTGGCAGCCGACTTCTCCTGCGGCCGTGGTTTCTTTGCCGGTGTCTTATTCTTCATCTTGCCTATCACGCCTGGCGAAGTGGACATCGCTTTGGCGAGATCCGGCGCCAGAACCTTGTGCATGTTTCTGGTCGTCAAGTATGCAAGTCTCGGCGTGCGGCTCTGGCGCGGTTGCACGGCAACGCGACGAAGAGCGCTCAACCATGCGGTGGAGAGCGCATCCCATCCGGGTTCGAGGAAATGGATCTCGTCATGCCAATCGCGGGCTGCCACTGCCGCCACGATGGCGCGCACGTCGAAGTAAGTCAGCCCGGCGATGCCCTGCAGCGTGGTATTGAAATCATCGAGCACCTCCGACACCAAGGCTCTGGCGCGCGCCGGCGGAATGCCAAGCTCGGTGAGCAGGTACGGGCCGACCCACGGACCGACGGTCTTGAACGGGATGCGGATCGGCGCTGCGACCGTCGTCGGGAAAATCGGGCCATAGCCGTGCGACAGGATCGGCACGTTCCAGGGCGAGAAGATATTGAACAACGATTGCCATGCGGCCTTGACGCGTTCCATGGTCGCGGCCACCACGTCCATACGCACGTGGCCATCGCCATTGCCATCGCCCGCGATCAAGGCGCGCGGGTTTTCGAGGATGTCGTTGCCGCCGCCGGTCACCATGACCGCGTCGAATTGATAGGGGACTCCGGTCTGTTCGGAGCGCAACTGCAAATAAGTCATTGCGTAGTGCAGGTTCGAGTCGCCCGACATGGTTTCCAGCCGTTGGCCGGGCAGCGCGACGGACAACACATTCAACGGCGGCCCGCCGTCTTTCGACGACACCCAGTCCCTGGAGTTGAGATGTTCGACGACGTTCTTGCCATCCCACAGGCCACCCGGCAACGCCAGCCAGGAATCGCCCTGCGCGAACACGCGCAGGCGTTCGGGATAGTAGAAACAGTTGTCGATGAAACGGTCGCAACGCTGTTTTACTGCCGAGTCCATTGCCATCTCCTCCTGTCAGGTGAACCGGCAAATCAACCTGTCTGGCGATCGATTTGTCAGTGGGTCATGGGTATCGCAATAACCAAGGAGTGGAATCGAACTGGGTTGTCTCAAGGTTAGCGCTGTCCAGCCGGTCGTGGTGGCTGCGTCTGCAGAAATGCCCACAGTGCATCGAGTTCGGTATCGGTCATCTGCTTGAACGTGCCCCAGGGCATGAACGGATCGATGCTCGATCCGTCGGGACGCTTGCCGCTGCGTACCGCGGTATAAAAATCCATTTTTGTCCAACGGCCGATGCCGGTTGCCGGATCCGGAGTGATATTCGCCACGACCGGAAAACTCGGCGGCAGGCCGGGTATGCGTCCTCCGGAAAAATGCTCGCCGTGGCAGCCCGAACAGGTGTGGGCGAGATAGCTCCCGTACTCGGCAGTCGGCGCCGGCGCCATCGACGCGGCGTGCGCGGCATGCTGGTCGACGATGCGAGCTTCTGCGAGCGGAATCTGGCCAAGCAGCATCTGCACGCGTGGAATCGGCCCGATGGATAGCGGTTCCCATACGCGATCCACCGGCGACAACTGCTGCATATAGGCGATCAAGTCGGCCGTATCAGCATCGGTGAGCGAGGCGAAATCGCGCGTCGGCATGATCAGCAGCATGCGCCCGTCCGGCGCGAGGCCATGGCGAATGGCGCGCTCCCAATTGATGGCAGTGAAGCCCTCCGGCAGGCCGCCTTTGCCGCGCGTCAGGTTCGGCGCGATGAGGCGCCCGACCGGCAGTACATCGACGATGACATGGCCGCCGAAATCCGCGCCGTGGCACTCGCCGCAGCCGCGCGTGACGACAATGTGCTGCCCACGCGCGACCGCGTCCGCATCGCTCGGGATGGTCAGTGCCGCTTCGTTGATTTCGATATGCGGTGCGAGCAGCGCATTGCTGCGCCAATAGACGAAGCCGAACGCCAACGCCAGCAATACGACCAGCGTCCCCAGAATACGCAAAACCCAGCGAATCAAACTGCGCATGATTCATCCCCCGATCAGAGCCCGCTTCCGTAGCGGTCTCCTGCCTGCGCATCCTAATGCGAACGAAGGTAATTGTCCGCAAACAGCACACCCATGCCAATGATAGAGAGACGAATCACAGTTCTCGGTTTGCTCGTTTGGCTTTAGTGTGTATAATACACATATGAGTGGCAGCGCCGATCTGATCAAGGAATTGAAAGCGCACGGTTACGCGCTGGTCGGAGTTCGCGGCAGCCACCACAAGTTCCGCAATGCCGCAGGAGTGACGATCGTCGTGCCGCACCCGAAGAAGGATTTGGGCAAAGGCTTGCTGGCGGCCATTCGAAAACAGGCTGGCCTCGGTTGAGGCTCGACATAAGCACAAAACACAACACCACCAGGATCACTGTTATGCGTTACCCCATTGCAATCGAACTCGGCGACAGCAGCCACGCGTACGGCGTGATCGTTCCCGACCTCCCGGGTTGCTACTCGGCTGGCGACACCCTAGACGAAGCCATCGCCAACGTCGAGGAAGCCATCCTGTTGTATCTGGAAGATGCCGTCGATGCCGGCAAGGCGCCGCCGCCGCCCTCGAAACTGGAAGCGCTGCGCGCACGCAGGAAATACCGCAATTGGACCTGGGCGGTTGTTGATGTGGATCTGGCCAAGCTCAGCAACAAAGCCGTGCGGCTGAATATCACGCTGCCAGATCGCCTGCTGCACACCATTGACGCCTACGCGCAAAGCCATGGCGAATCACGTTCCGGCTTTCTGGCGCGTGCCGCCATCGAGGCGATGGCGGAATAGCTTCTAGGTCGTAGGTTTGGGTTATTTATTGGTTTTTGAGCAGGGGAAAGTCGTCAATAAGGCTTGGTGAACAAGCCAAGCCCGGTTTTGGTGCCACTGCTCAGGATGATCATCTAAATATTTCCGAACAATCGCAAGAGATTGATCAACTGAGATCTTCGCCGGGGGACAAATTTGATTGTATATGCTGTCTAAGGTACCCGACATGTACCCCTGAAGAAATAAGACGTCCATTAGCTCTTCCTGAGACACCCCTCTTATCGGCATACGGCTCCACTCGTCGAGAAATCGTTTTAGGTCCGCGCCGGATTCGAAGCCAAAATCATGGGCGTGCACGGTTATCGAAGCAAATATTAGCCACGTGAGTAAAAGAACCTTCCGCAAAGAATTTGATCGCATGACTATTCCTGCAACGGGCAATCGGCACCAGCACGCACAAGATATATGCGGCGATCACCATTGACGGGAGGCAAGAAAAAATACTGCAAAACTGGATATTGCGATTCTGCAAATTTCCTAAAATCGGGTATCCAGTCATTTTTCCCATCAATCAAAGACTTTTCCAGAAAATAGTTTAGCGATAATTGCCAGACACGGCATTGGTTCGCCTGCGTTGAAGAGTGTGCCCAACCATCAACCACCCATTGAAAGTCGCTCACTACTCCTCCTCCACTCTTGGCTTGTAAGCCTCCACCAATTGCTTCTGCACCTGTGCCGGCACCGGGTCGTAGTGGCTGAACTCGATCGCATATCGACCCTGGCCCTGGGTCAGGGC
>JAYTQX010000199.1:0-1887 GCA_043746455.1 Pseudomonadota bacterium | reverse complement strand
GGAATATGGCATCGAGCCGACCGCCGCACGTCAGATCGCCGTGCTCGATCCGCTGTCGGTGAAGGAACTGCAGCAACGCATGGGCGAACTGCTGCGCGTCGCGCGCGCCGAAATGGAAAGCCTGTACGAGCAGATTGCTGGCTCTGGCTTCGCGGTGATTCTGTCCGATTCGCAGGGCGCGGTGCTCAATACGATTACCGATCCGACCTTGCAACGCGAATTCCGCCAGGCCGGCTTGTGGCTCGGCGCTCTTTGGGACGAACGCCACGAAGGCACCAATGGCATCGGCACGTGCTTGGCCGAGTGCGGGCCGGTGACGGTGCATCGTGAGGAACACTTTCGCGGTTACAACATGAGTCTGTCCTGCTCCGGCGCCCCGATTCTCGATCCGCACGGCGAGTTGATGGCCGTGCTCGACGCCTCGACGGTGAACTCGAACGACAGCCGCCTGATCCAGCGCCACACGATGGCGCTGGTGAACATGTCGGCGAACCTGATCTCGCGCTGGAACTTCCTGCGCGAATACGCACACGCCTGGGTGCTGCGCTTCCATAGCCGCCCCGAGTTCGTCGGTCTGTTGCACGAGGCGCTGGTGGCGGTGGACGCCAACGGCGTGATCGTCGCAGTCAACGAGAGCGCCTTGCTGCAGCTGGGTTGCTCCAATCGCAAGGTGCTGATCGGCAAGCCGGTGTCCAATTTTTTCCAGTTCGATTTCGAAACGCTGGAGCAGCGCGCGCGCAGCGAGCCGAGCACGATCTGGCCGGTACGCGATGTCGGGCTCGGCCGGCGTTTCTTCGCCCTGGTGCGCGCGCCGTCGAACCAGAGTACGCGCTTGCCGGCAGTCAACGCCATACCCGTCGCGCAAGCGCGCGCGAGCGACGCCGCCAAACCAGCCGAGCGCGGCCAGAAACATGTCAGCGACGATTCGCAGATGCGCAAGAACCTCGCCTGCGGCCGCCAGTTGTTCGCCAAGCAGGTGCCGATCCTGCTGCAGGGCGCAACCGGTACAGGCAAGGAAGCTTTTGCCAAGGCGCTCCATCGCGACGGCCTCTGGTTCGACAAGCCGTTCGTCACGGTCAATTGCGCGGCGATTCCGGAGAGCCTGATCGAAAGCGAGCTGTTCGGCTATGCGCGCGGCGCATTCACCGGCGCTTCCAAGGACGGCCGTCAGGGCAAGATCCTGCAGTCCAGCGGCGGCACCTTGTTCCTCGACGAAATCGGCGACATGCCGCTGATCCTGCAAACCCGGCTGTTGCGCGTGATCGAGGAACGCGAGGTCATTCCGCTCGGCAGCGAGCAGGCGATTCCGGTCGATCTGCACGTGATCAGCGCGACCCATCACGACATCCGCCAGATGGTCGCGAACGGCGAATTCCGCGAGGACCTGTACTATCGCCTCAACGGCATTTCCCTGCATCTGCCGCTGCTGCGCGAGCGCAGCGACAAGGCCGAATTGATCCAGACCCTGCTGCGCGACGAAGCGCCCGACCCGTCGATCGAGATCGCGCGCGACGCCTTCCAGCGCCTGCTCGATTACGCATGGCCGGGCAATGTCCGCCAGTTGCGCAACGTGCTGCGCACGGCCTCAGTGCTGTGCCGCGACGGCGTCATCCGCCTGTCTAATCTGCCGCAGGAAATCCTCGATACCGAAATCGCGCCGCCGACGGCGAGTGTCGTGACGCACGTCGAGCAGTCGTCAACCGCGCACAGCGACATGCCTTCGACCGCTCTGCGTGAGGCCGAGCGCGGAGCGCTGCTGCGTGAACTCGAACGCATGCGCTGGAACGTGAGCCGTACCGCCCACGCACTCAATATCAGCCGCAACACCTTGTATCGGAAGATGCACAAGCACGGCATCGTGCTGTCGCAATAGCTCTCGTTTTTCGC
>JAYTQX010000198.1:0-8215 GCA_043746455.1 Pseudomonadota bacterium | reverse complement strand
GCGCTTGGCGGACTCGACACGCTGGTCTTTGCCGGCGGCATCGGCGAAAACGCGGAGCCCGTTCGCGCGCGAATCTGCACGGGACTCGATTTCCTGGGCATCGAACTCGACGAGTCGCGCAACGCGGCTCACGCGCCGGTGATTTCCAGCGAGGCGAGCCGGGTCACGGTTCGCGTCATTCGCACGGATGAAGAACTGATGATCGCGAGGTCGGTCCGCCGCGTTCTCGAGCTTGGCGTGGCCGGCGAAAAAGAAAATTCCGATCGCACGAAGATCAGCGCTGGAGCGCCACGATGAAACCGCTGATTCCATCCAACGATATGGCCGTGGACCCCATTTGCGGCATGACCGTGAACAAAACCTCGGCGCTGCACGCCGGGCGCGCTGGCCAGACGTTCTACTTTTGCAGCGAGCGCTGCCGACAGAAATTTCTGTCTGCGCCAGCCGAGGCCACGCAGGAAGGGAAGCCGACGAAGCAGAAACAGAAGCCAGGCAAGGTCATCTACACCTGCCCGATGCATCCCCAAATACTACAGGATCATCCCGGCAACTGCCCGATTTGCGGCATGACGCTGGAACTGCAGACGCCAACGGCGGCCACGGTCGACGAAGACGATGCCGATCTGCGCGACATGACCAGGCGCTTCTGGATCGGTGTCGCGCTGGCGCTGCCGGTGTTTATCCTGGCGATGGCGCATACCGTTCCGCTGCTTGCACGGCAGTCCTGGATCGATGGCGCCGCTTCGCGCTGGGTGCAATTCGCGCTCTCGACACCGGTGGTCTGGTGGGCGGGCTGGCCGTTTTTCCAGCGCGCATGGCGCTCCGTCGTATCGCGGCAGTTGAATATGTTCACCCTGATCGGCATCGGCGTGGGCGCGGCTTTCGTCTTCAGCGCGGTGGCGATGCTGATGCCCGGCCTGTTCCCGCAGACGATGCAACACGAGGGCAAGGTCGCTATTTATTTTGAGGCCGCTGCGGTAATCGTCGTGCTGGTGCTGCTTGGGCAGGTGCTCGAACTGCGTGCGCGCAGCCGCACGGGCAGCGCGATCAAAGCCTTGCTGAACCTGGCGCCGCCGACGGCGCGGCAGGTCACAGCGGATGGCGACCATGAAATTCCGCTCGACGAGGTGAAAGTCGGCGACGCGTTGCGTGTGGTGCCGGGCGACAAGGTGCCGGTCGATGGCGCGGTAGTCGAAGGTCACTCCAGCGTGGAAGAGTCCATGATCACCGGCGAGGCGTTGCCGGTGGAAAAAACCGCGGGCGACAAAGTCACCGGCGGCACCGTCAACGGTAGCGGCAGTTTCGTCATGCGCGCCGAGCGAGTTGGCAGCGACACTTTGCTCGGACAGATCGTGAACATGGTTGCGCAGGCGCAGCGCAGTCGCGCGCCCATTCAAGGTATGGCGGACAAGGTCGCGGGCATTTTCGTGCCGGTGGTGCTCGCTGTTTCGCTGCTCACCTTCGTCACCTGGATGTGGCTCGGGCCGGAACCAAGGCTCGCACATGCGATCGTCAATGCGGTTGCCGTACTCATCATCGCCTGTCCGTGCGCGCTGGGCCTGGCCACACCCATGTCCATCATGATCGGTGTCGGACGCGGCGCGCAGGAAGGCGTCCTGGTGAAAAACGCCGAGGCGCTCGAACGGCTGGAGAAAGTCACCACGCTGGTCGTGGACAAGACGGGCACACTTACGCAAGGCAAACCCAAACTCATCGATGTTCTGCCCACCGGCGGATTCGACGCGAACGAGCTTCTGCGTCTTGCCGCATCGCTGGAACAGAGCAGCGAACACCCGCTCGCTGCGGCGATTGTGCAGGGCGCGAAGGAGCAGGGAATTTCTCTGGCGCCCGTGAGCGATTTTCGCTCGGTGACGGCAGGTGGCGTCCTAGGCACCGTTGCCGATCGTGCGGTGATGATCGGCAAGCCGGATTTCCTGCGATCCGAAAAGATCCTCGATGTGGACTTGCTCGCAGCATCGGCGGTGAAATTCCAGGAAGAAGGCAAAACGGCGATATTTGTCGCCATCGATGGCATCCCAGCCGGAACCATCACCGTCGCCGACCCGATCAAGTCCACTTCGGCGGAAGCCGTACGCGAGCTCCACGCGCTTGGGCTGAAGCTGATCATGCTCACCGGCGACAACCGCCTTACCGCTGCTGTGGTGGCCAAACAACTTGGCCTTGACGCGATGGAAGCGCAGATTGAACCGGCTGGGAAAATTGCCTCGATCAAGAAGCTGCGCGCGGAAGGCAAACAGGTTGCGATGGCCGGCGACGGCATCAACGACGCACCGGCCTTGAGCGAAGCGGACGTCGGCATCGCCATGGGCACCGGAACCGACGTGGCCATGCAAAGCGCGGGCATCACCCTGGTGAGCGGCGACCTGCGTGGAATTGCCAAAGCCATCCGTCTGAGCCGCGCCACCATGCGCAATATCCGGCAGAACCTGTTCTTCGCCTTTGTCTACAACGCCGTTGGTATTCCGCTGGCGGCGGGTGTTCTTTACCCGTTTTTCGGCGTGCTGCTCAGCCCGATCATCGCCGGTGCCGCGATGAGCCTGAGTTCCGTTTCGGTCATCGGCAATGCGCTGCGATTGCGGCAGATGAAACTGTGATTGGGACGAATGACATGAAAGCAAATGCGACCTCCCTCACGGCGGAATCGCTGCGCAATATCGACGCCTATTGGCGCGCGGCGAACTATGTTTCGGTCGGGCAAATTTATCTCCAGGACAATCCATTGTTGAAGCGCCCGCTGGCGCTCGCCGATGTGAAACACATGCTGCTCGGGCATTGGGGCACGACACCCGGGCAGAACTTCATTTACGTGCACTTGAACCGCGTCATCAAGAAATACGATCTGAATATGATCTACGTCTCCGGTCCCGGGCACGGTGGCCAGGCCGTCGTGGGCAACACCTATCTCGAGGGTACGTATAGCGAGATTTATCCGAATATCAGCCAGGACGAGGCGGGGCTGCAAAAATTATTCCTGCAGTTTTCGTTTCCCGGCGGTATTCCGAGCCACGCCTCGCCGGAGTGTCCGGGCTCGATCCACGAAGGCGGCGAACTGGGCTATTCGCTCAGTCATTCGTTCGGCGCGGTATTCGACAATCCTGATCTCATCGTCGCTTGTGTCGTCGGCGACGGCGAGGCGGAGACCGGGCCGCTGGCCACCGCCTGGCATTCGAACAAATTCCTCGATGCGGTAACCGATGGGGCGGTATTGCCGATCCTGCATCTCAACGGCTACAAGATTTCCAACCCGACGATTCTCGCGCGCATCACGCGTGAGGAACTGGAACAATTGCTGCGCGGTTACGGATGGGCGCCGTATTTTGTCGAGGGTCATGATCCCGCGTTGATGCACGAGGCGATGGCCACGGCGCTGGATGTTGCGGTCGAAGCGATCAAGAAAATCCAGCATGAAGCGCGTATCCACGGTAACGACGCACGTCCGCGCTGGCCGATGATCGTGCTGGTGTCGCCCAAGGGTTGGACCGGGCCGAAGATCGTCGATGGCGTGCAGATTGAAGACACCTTCCGTTCGCATCAAGTGCCGCTGGCAGTCGGCGCGAAGCATGCCGAGCATCTGCAGTTGCTGGAAGACTGGCTCAAGAGCTACCGGCCGCAGGAACTCTTCGACGAGCAGGGCCGGCTCAAGCCCGAACTGGCCGAACTCGCGCCCAAGGACGAACGGCGCATGGGATCGAATCCGCACGCTAATGGCGGCCTGTTGCTGCGCGATTTGCAAATGCCGGATTTTCGCGATTATGCGGTCGATGTGCCTGCGCCCGGCGTACGTGGCATCGGCGACACGCATGTGTGCGGACGCTTCCTGCGCGATATCGCAAAGCTGAACGATGCGCAGAAAAATTTCCGCGTCTTCGGACCCGATGAAACGCTATCCAATGGCCTCGAGGCTCTGTTCGAAGCGACCTCGCGGCAATGGAATGCGGCGACCGTGCCCAGCGACGAGTTCCTCGCGCGCAGTGGGCGCGTAATGGAAATGCTCAGCGAGCACCAATGCGAAGGCTGGCTTGAGGGCTATCTGCTCACCGGCCGCCATGGATTGTTCAACTGCTACGAAGCCTTCATCCATATCGTCGATTCGATGTTCAATCAGCACGCCAAGTGGCTGAAGATCACCTCGCACCTGCCATGGCGGCGCAAGATTGCATCGCTCAATTACCTGCTGGCCTCGCATGTCTGGCGCCAGGATCACAACGGCTTCACCCATCAGGATCCCGGCTTCATCGATCACGTGGTGAACAAGAAGGCCGAGATCGTGCGCGTGTATCTGCCGCCGGATGCGAACTGTCTGCTGTCGGTGATGGATCATTGCCTGCGCAGCCGCCATTACGTCAACGTGGTGATCGCCGGCAAGCATCCGGCGCCGCAATGGCTGACGATGGATGCGGCCGCCATCCATTGCACCGAGGGCATCGGCATCTGGCAATGGGCGAGCAACGATCAGGACGCGGATGGTCGCGGCAGCGGGCCCGACGTGGTCATGGCCTGCTGCGGCGATGTTCCCACGCTGGAGACTCTGGCCGCCGTAGCGATCCTTCGCGAGCATCTGCCCGAGCTGAAAATCCGCGTGGTCAATGTCGTCGACTTGATGAAGTTGCAGCCGCAGAGCGAGCACCCGCACGGCCTGAGCGACGTCGATTTCGATGGCCTCTTCACCAAGGACAAGCCGGTTATCTTTGCCTTCCATGCCTACCCGTGGCTGATCCACCGGCTGACCTATCGGCGCTGCAACCACGGCAATATTCACGTCCGTGGTTACAAGGAAGAGGGCACGATCACGACCGCCTTCGACATGACCGTGCTCAACGAGCTGGATCGCTTTCATCTGGTGATGGACACCATCGACCGCCTGCCACAAACCGGCACCAGGGGCGCGTATTTGAAACAAGAACTGCAAGACAAGCTGATCGAACACAAACGCTACATCCGTCTGCACGGGGAGGACATGCCGGAAATTCGCGATTGGACTTGGAGTCTTGGCGAGACGCAAAAAGGGAAAACGTCCTAGCCCAGACGCGTCATCGCAGACTGCCGAGAAAAGAGAGTGTTGGTCAGATTCGGACCTTTCTCGTTATGCCGACCCTCATCATGAGGTAGCGATCATGCCAATGACGGCTGCGGTCATGACGGCGGCGGTCAGCCAGCCGAAGAAGCGCAGCATCGGTGAACTCGTGCGCTTGCCCATCAGCTTGGGATCGCTGGTCAACAAGGTCACCAGAACGATCAAGGGCGGCGCGAGTACTCCATTGAGCACGGCCGAGTAGAACAGCATTTTGACCGCGTCGAATCCGATAAAATTCAGTGCCAGACCGGCCAGCATCGAAATGGCGACGACCGCATAGAAGCGCGGCGCGATGCGTGGACGCGCGTCGAGGCTGCCGCTCCAGGACTCCGCTTCCGCGATCGCATAGGCGGCCGAGCCGGCGAGCACGGGCACGGCCAGCATGCCGGTGCCTACGATGCCGAGCGTGAACAGCAGATAGGCGCCCCTGCCGGCCAGCGGCAGCAAGGCCTCGGCAGCTTGCTTGGCGGTTGCGATATCCGTCTTGCCGTGTGCGTGCAGGGTTGCCGCGGCCGTGAGGATGATGAAAAACATCACCAGATTCGAAAACAACATTCCGGTCACGACGTCGGTGCGCGCGCTGCGCAACTCGTCGTCGGTGACTTCATGGCGCGGGCCAGAGCTGCCCCTGTCCCGCGCCTGCTGCTGTTCGACTTCAAGCGAGGCCTGCCAAAAAAACAGATAGGGGCTGATTGTCGTGCCGAGGATCGCAACGAAGGTGGCCAGAAACGCGCTCGACCAGACCGCGTGGGGAATCAAGGTCGCGCGCAATACCGCCCACCAGTCGGGCTGCGCGAGAAACGCGGCAATGACATAGGCAAACAGAACCAGGGTGAGCCATTTGAAAACGCGCGCAATCTGTCGATACGAGGAAAAAAACAGCAGCGAGACGATCAGCAGGGTATATAGCGGCGTCCAGTAAATCGATTTTATGCCGGTGATCATTTCGGTCGCATCGCCCATGCCACCGAGGTCGGCGCCGATATTGAACACGTTGGCTACGATCAACAGCGCGCACGCGCCCCACAACACCGGGCGCGGGTAATGACGGCGCACGACGCCGGCCAGGCCCAGACCGGTGACCAAGCCGAGCCGCGCGCACATGAGCTGCACTGCGGCCATCAACGGAAATGAGAACAACGCCGTCCACAGCGGCATGTAGCCAAACGCAGCGCCGGCAACCGAATAGGTCGAGATACCCGAAGGATCGTCATCGGCGGCCCCGGTGATCAAGCCCGGGCCAAGATCGGCGAAAAACCGGGCTACCGTGCTGGTCGAGTGTCGCTGCGGTGCGCGCTTCTTGTTCATCGCAGTGGTTGCCTGACTTGCCTTGGAATATTTGTGCACCCGGCGAGAGTTGCGCGCAGACGGCTCGCCGTCGGAATCAGGTCGTTTGGCTCGTACGCCTTAGCAAATGATGTCTACACCAAGGCCGATCATACCGTGGCGGTTTTGAGATCCAGGATATGCAGTACCTGGGTTACGTCATTCGGATCGGTTTTGCGCGCAAAGCCCAGATGGCCGGCGAGATCGCTCATCGCTTGATTGGCGCCTGCATCCAGCGAGTACATGGACTCGATGCCACGCTGGCGCGCAACTTCGATCAGGTGCTGCATGAGCAAGGTCGCAAGCCCCTGGTTGTGCCACTCGTCGCTGACGGCTATCGCGCATTCGCAACTCAATCCGTCGCTGCGCGCGCTGTAGCGGCTGACGCCGATTTCACGTTCGCCAGAGCCGTCGGCGATCAGGGCGACGAACGCGACTTCGCTCGCATGATCCAGATGGGTGAACTGTTTGAGCAATTCGGGGCTCGGACTCTTCATTTCGCCGAGGAAACGGAAACGACGCGACTGCGGCGACAGTTCCTCGATGAAGCGGCGCTCCATGTCCACGTCGTCGTCGCGTATCGGGCGAATCAATACCGATGTGCCGTCGCGCAGTTTTTCCCGCTACTGCATATCGACGGAATCGACTCCCAGGGAAACCACGCCGCGCGGCGCGCTCGTACCGCCGTTTGTCGGCCAAAGGTTGCTGTTGGTCATGGTACTTCCTTCGTTTCGCGATGATGGATTGATGGCGGCGCCGTAATTCGATCGGCGCACCACCTTTGCGAGGTTGCGCGCCGGCCGGCACGGGGTCTGTTCGCTGGCGTACATGTTTTTTTGCGGTTCTCTCGGATTCGCGAGCGCGCTTCGGGCCCGTACGTGCGCTAACGAACGGATCGCAGGGTGCTTTGAGCGAACAATGCCCGCATCGAAGCGCTGCGGGCAGAGGATTGGTCAGATGGCAGCAACCGGATTTTGTACTGACATGGCGGGTCCTCCCCACTCGCCGTGCATCGCCGTGCGTGAGCACTGCCCACAGGGATATGAGCTAGCCAGCAGGATGGCCAATTTGTCACTTCAACCGGGGCGTTGAAGCGGCAGGCTGGGCCGGACGCAAGGTCCTGCCCAGCCTTTCTTATGGAGGATGTGCCGTGGTCGAAGGTCTGTCGTTTGTCTTGCAAGCGTTTGCTGCCATCGGAACGATCTTGGCCATTTGTCTGGCTGCGCTCATGTTCTTTTACTTCAGCGTGAACGTTGTCTACCGGATCCATCGCGGCAAGTGGCTCAGATAACGGGGATATCATCCTCAAACCGGCCTCGATCCGATCCATGAATTCGCCGCCGCTCAGCTATCCGCTGCAACCCGAGCAGCAACTGCAGCATCTGCAGCATCTGCAGAGCAAGGCGTTCGCGTATTTTCAGCATGAAACCCATCCGCTCAACGGGTTGGTGGCAGACAAGACCGCACCGAACTGGCCGGCGAGCATCGCCACGACCGGAATGGCGCTGGCGTGTTACCCGGTTGCGGTCGAACGCGGCATGATGAGCAGGCAGGTGGCGATGGAGCGCACGTTGACGACGCTGCGCTTTTTCCGCGACAGCGCGCAGGGCAGCGAGCCCGATGCGACAGGTTATCGCGGCTTCTACTACCACTTCCTCGATATGCAGAGCGGTCGGCGTGCGTGGCAGTGCGAACTTTCCACTGTAGATAGTGCGTTCCTGTTTGCCGGCATGCTGACGGCAGCGGAGTACTTCAACGACGACACGCCGGAGCAGCGCGAGATTCGCGATCTGG
>JAYTQX010000197.1:0-17442 GCA_043746455.1 Pseudomonadota bacterium | reverse complement strand
TTCGCTCCGGCGCCGACGTCGAATGCGCCCGCCGCACCGGTCCAGCGGCCGATCATCAGGCTCGCCCAATACAGCGACACATAGGGCGCCACTTTCGAGGTCTGGATGCCGAGGCCGTGTTCCAGGTAGGCAGGTAGATTGCTGACCGTGGAAACCTCCACGCCGACATACACAAAAATCGCGAGCATGCCGAGCACGAGCTGCGGATAGGCGAAAGCCGAATTCTTGTGGATCAGCTTGGTATTGTCTTCGGCCTCGCTTTCGGTGACCTGATCCAGATCGATATGGTTGGGCACCGAGGAAAATTTCAGGAATACGGCGACCAGGATGAAGGCGAGCCCGAGCAGCAGATAAGGATTCTTCACGCTTTCGATGCTGGCTTCGGTGCCACCCGCGGCGACGCTGCCGAAAATGGCGAGGCTCACCAGCAGCGGCCCGACCGTGGTGCCGAAATTGTTGACGCCGCCGGCCATCGTGAGGCGCTGTGAGCCGGTCTTCGGATCGCCCATGACGATGGCCAGCGGATTCGCCGCGATCTGCTGCAGGGAGAAACCCAGGCCAACGATGAACAGTCCCGAGATCATCAGATTGAACGATCCCAGATTCGCAGCCGGATAAAACAGCAAGGTTCCGAGCGCGGAAATGACCAGGCCCAGACAGATGCCGTTCTTGTAGCCGATCTTGTTCAGCACATCCATGCCGATGGATTTGGAGATGGCGAAATAAATCAGCGAGCCGACCGTATAGGCGACGTAAAACGCCACCGACACGAGCTGGCTTTGTCCCTGGGTCAGGCTGAAGGCCTTCTTGAAAACCGGGATGAGAATGTCGTTGCTCGCGGCGACGAATCCCCAGAAAAAAAATACGATGATTAGCGCGCCGAACTGCGACCACCTGGTTTGTTGCGTCGTCATTGGCTGTTCTTCTTTTCCAATCGTTGATGACCGAAAATCGCCACGTCGCCCTCACATCGCGCGACGATTCACCCCGTACCGCAATCTCCGGGCCTGGCTGCCGACTGTTTCCGCCGGCTCGATGCAATGCCGGCTGGACGTCGACACCTTCGTGTCGCACCGTCAGGCCCGACGCCGACTGTACCATCCGCGCGCGGAAAAACCAGTTCTTGTTGCCTGCCGGTTTCGAGTAGGCTTATGTGCAACGCAATGCCGCGTTGTATCCCGGAAGATTTGCCATGGTCCTTTCGATCCACATGCTGTCACCGCTGATCGCGCTAATCGCGGGTATTCTGATCCTGATCATGCCGCGCCTGCTCAATTACGTGATCGCGCTGTATCTGATCATCATCGGCCTGCTCGGGTTGTTTGGTGGCCACTTGGGCTGATGCGGGCAACAACCTGACGCTCAACCGCGTTTGGGCCTGAGCATCGTGCCCGTGCACTTCTGCGCACCGCATTTGCACGCCCAGATTTTCTTCAGGCGCGGGGTCTGGCGTTCTTCGAGTGTGATGCCGTAGTCGTAGGTCAACTCTTCGCCCTCGCGGATCGCGCGCCGCGTCTCGATCACGATGCGGTCGCGGCTCTTGTCGCCGCGCTTGTTCTCGACGACCCAAGCCTGGCAGTTCGGCGCACAGCCGTGATTGATCCAGCGCGCGTCGTTGCCGCCATCGCCGCCGTCGATCAGATATTTCTCGTTGAGCGTGAACAAAAACGTGTGGCCTGAATCCACATCGTTCGCGTACATGCGATTGGCTTGCGTGTGGGTGAGACGGCGGCCGCGGTATTCGATGACTGGAATGCCTTTGGCCAGATCTTTCGCGGCGAACACGCCGTTGCCATGAATCGGCGACTGGCGCCGGATGATGCGTCGGGTCATGTAGAACTCGTCAGGTGCAGACCGGCCGTATGCCGATCGAAGCCAAGGGAACGCGAATCATAGCGCGATCCGCGTGTCCGCCAAATATGTCATTCATGCGCAGCGCTGCGTTTGCCGCGCGCGCTGCCGTGCCCGTATCATCGCCGCTCGACGCTCATTCCCCGCGATACCTGGAGGCTGCATGTTGGGCAAGTTCGTAGTCAAATCGATTTCCGCTGCGCTGCTCGGGCTGCTGTTCGCCTTGGCGGCCGCCGCGCTGGCCGACGCGCGCAGTCATGGCAACCGCAGCGATGCCAGGCCGGGTCATTTCGACTACTACCTCATCTCGCTGTCGTGGTCGCCGAGTTACTGCGAATTGCATCCAGACGATCCGCAGCAATGCGGCAGCAAGGGTTACGGCTTCGTGCTGCACGGCTTGTGGCCGCAGAACCGCAACGGCAGCTGGCCCGAGCACTGCAGCAGCAACGGCGCTGCGCCCAGCGAGGAAACCATTGCGCGCATGCTCGCGATCATGCCGAGCCGGCACCTGATCGAACACGAATGGCAGACGCACGGCGCCTGCACGGGGCTCGATGCCAAGGCCTATTTCGATCTCGCCGACGACGCCTTCTCGCGCATCAAGATTCCGCCCGCGCTGATCACGCCGAGAACATCGCCATCGCTGACCGCAGCCGAAATCGTGCAGGGCTTCGCCGACGTCAACCCGGGACTCGACGAGACCATGATCAGCGTGCAATGCCACGATGGCAGCGAACTCGAGGAAGTGCGCATCTGCGTCGACAAGGACAATCTCTCGGTGAAGGCCTGCGGCGGCCGTGTGCGCAGTTCGTGCCGCTACGGCAAGCTCAAGATTCCAGCGACGCGCTGAGTTTAGAAGACCAGTTCTGGTTTAAATTATCGATCGCTTTCTCACCCATATTCCAACGAACTTCGGCAGCACCAACAATGAAACTCAAACTGCTCTTGCTAACTTCGAGCCTTCTTTGGTCGGGATGTGCCATAACCAGCAATGGCGGCTTTCTGGACTCTGGGGTTGATACTAAAAAACTTCCAGACGGCAGTTATATGTCTCTTGATACGCCTCGAATGTGGCTAGCGTGGACGCAGTCTGTAGATCGTGAAATTCCGAGAGAGGCCTCTTACCGAAACGGCACAGCCGAACACGATCCGGTTCAAGGCAGGCCCGGCGGAGGTGGGACCTGGAACGACTATTGGACTAGCAGACTCCGCGCGCTCCGCCAACAAGATCGCCAAGGTCGTCAAGAGCACGCTCAAAAATACATCGACTATATTCTCGATAGTCGACGTAAGGCTGGTTTGCCAGATTTGGTGGAGTCCCAATCGTAATTGAGACCGCGCAAAATCAGCTCAACTCGACCGGCGTCAGCAGCAATTCGATGCGCCGGTCGCGACGCAGAAGCGCGAGGCTCGCCTGCTTGCCAATGCTGCGTTCGTCGAGGCGCCGATGCAGCATGTCGATGCCGCGAATCGCCTCGCCGTCGAACGCAATGACGATGTCGCCGGTTTCGAGCCCCACCTGTGCGGCGGGACCGCCGTGCGCAACTTCCATCACGCGCACCGCGGTTGTCTGCTCGAGTCCGAAATAGCGTACATAACGCTGCGGCAGTCGCATATTCTGCGCGGCGACGCCGATCGAGCCGCGGCGCACACGGCCATGCTGCATCAGTTGCGCGATCACTTCGGCGACGGAGTCGATCGAGGTGGCGAAGCAGATGTTCTGCGCGCCGGCGATGATCGCGGTATTCACGCCGACCACGCGCGCCTGCGCATCGAGCAGAGGTCCGCCGGAGTTGCCCGGATTCAGTGCCGCGTCGGTCTGGATCACATCGTCGATCTGCCGTCCGGTGGTCGCGCGCAGGCTGCGGCCGAGCGCGCTGACCACGCCCGAAGTCACCGTGCAATCGAAGCCGAGCGGATTGCCGATCGCAACGACAAGCTGGCCGACGCGCAGCTCGCGCGCCGAACCGAGCGCGACGTGTGCGTGCGTTTCGTGTCCGCTTACGCGCAGCAATGCGATATCGGTGTGTACGTCCTCGCCGATCAGATCGGCGGCGAACGCGCGGCCGGCAACGGTCGCGACCTCGATGCGTTTAGCCCCGTGCACGACATGCGAGTTGGTCAGGATCAAGCCGTCGGGCGTGAAGAAAAATCCGGAACCCTGGCCGCCGTGGATGCGTTTGCCCCTGGCATCGACGCGTTCGTGAATCGTGATCGCCACCACCGCCGCCGCGGCTTCGTCGACCACGCGCGTGACGATCTGCGAGTACGCGTCGAGCGCCTGCGCCTCGGCGCGCTGATTCTCGCCGCGCGGCTCCCAGGCGGAGTCGTGCGGCAAACCCGGATCGAGTACGGGAACGATTGCGGCATCCATGCGCAAGAAGTAGCGCTGCGCTGCGCGATTTCAAGACCGTGTATCCCCAGCGGGAGAAGGTGGCGCGGTAGCGCCGGATGAGGGAAGAGCCCCGCATGGATCCGCGCGGATGAAAAATTGAGCGGCCTTTCCCTCATCCGCCTTCGGCACGTACATTCGCGCCATCCATGGCGCTCACCCTTCGGGCGGCTGCGCCGTGCAAAACGGCAATCCTGCAGCTTTGTCTCCCAAGGGGAGAAGGGAAGACAAGGGCGTACCATCATTTTGTCAATTGCTTGCGAAACACCGCTTGCGCCTTGATCCGCGCATAGCCTTCGCGCTCGTAGAAGCGGTGCGCGCGCTCGCGGATCACATTGCTGCGCACACGTATGCTGGCGAAGCCTTGCGCGCGTGCCCAGTCTTCGGCGGCGGTGAGCAGGGCTGTGCCAACGCCGCTGCCGCGCACGGATTCGTCGACGACGAGGCCAGCGAGTTCGGCAAACGCTCCGTCTTCGAGCTGCACGCGCGGCACGACATGCGTCCAGCCGACGAGTTGTCCGTGCACATCCTCAGCGACGAACACTTCCCCGGCGCCCGCAGCGCGCACGCGCGCAAGACGCCTGCTCATCTCGACGGCGTCGAGCGGGTAACCGAGTTGCGTCGACAGATCGGCAAGCGCCACGGCGTCGCCGTCGCACGCAGTGCGGATCGCGATGCGTGCGCTAGTCGCAGCAGCCATCGCCGCCTTTGACGTTGTGCGCGTGCGATGCCGCGACACCCGTCGTCAATCCCTGCTGGCTGGCGATGTAGTGATCGGCGATCACCTTGGCCACGCACATCGTCACGCGCTTGCCGGTCGGGATATGGATGAACTCGTTCGGCCCGTGCGCGTTCGAATGCGGACCGAGCACGCCGGTGATCAGGAACTGCGCGCGCGGAAATTTCTCGCCGAGCATGCCCATGAACGGGATGCTGCCGCCCTCGCCCATGTATGCCGGCGGCGGCCCGAAGAATTCGCGCGAAGCCGCGTCGACCGATTGTTCGAGCCACGGCGCGAGCGCGGGCGCGTTCCAGCCGCTGCCGGCTTTTTCCAGATCGAACGTGACCTTGGCACCACACGGCGGATCGCTTTCGAGCAGCGTCTTCAACGCGGCGCCGGCCTTGCTCGCATCCAGCGTTGGCGGCAGGCGCAGACTCAGTTTCGCCGCGGTGAATGGACGCAACACATTGCCGGCAGAGTCGAGTGGCGGAATGCCGCCGATGCCGGTGACCGCGAGCGCCGGCCGCCAGGTGCGGTTGAGCACCAGTTCGCCAAGGTCGCTCACCATCGGGCGCATGCCTTCGACAAACGGGAATTTCGAAAAGATCTCGTCGTTGAGCACCTTGGCAGACTGCTGCGCCTGTATGAGACGCTGTGCGGGAATCTCGGCATGAAATTGCGGCGGAACGATCTTGCCGGTGCTCTGATCCTCAAGCCGCGACAGCAACTGGCGCAGGATGCGGAAACTCGACGCGACCACGCCCGAGGCATCGCCCGAATGCACGCCCTCATCGAGTACGCGCACGGTGAGGTTGCCGCCGGTCATGCCGCGCAGGGAGGTGGTCAACCACATCTGCTCGTAGTTGCCGCAGCCCGAATCCAGACACACGATCAGGGACGGCTTGCCGATGCGTTCGGCGAGATGGTCGACGTAGTACGGCAGGTCGTAGCTGCCCGATTCCTCGCAGGCCTCGATCATCACCACGCAGCGCGAGTGGGCGACGTTCTGTTCCTTCAAGGCGAGTATCGCCGCGAGCGAACCGAAGATCGCGTAACCGTCGTCCGCGCCGCCGCGACCGTAGAGTTTGTCGCCCTCGATCACCGGCTTCCACGGCCCGAGGTGTGCGGCCCAGCCGGTCATTTCCGGCTGCTTGTCCAGATGGCCGTATAAAAGTACACAATCGTCGCCGCTGCCGGGCACTTCGATAAAAATCAGGGGCGTGCGCCCTTCGATGCGTACAACCTCGACCGTCATCCCTGGAATCTGTTGCGCCGAGGCCCAGCCCGACAACTGCGCGACAGCCTGGTCCATGAATCCGTGCGCGGCCCAGTCCTTGTCGAACATCGGCGACTTGTTCGGAATCCGGATGTAGTCGACCAGCTGCGGAACGATCTGGCTGTCCCAAAGGTCGGAAATGCTGGCGCGGGTTTGCGTGGTGTCCATGCGGAACTCTTGAAGGCTGGGGCACGCATTCTATTCCGGCGTGGCATCAGGGGCGAGGGCTGAAGGCATAGGGCTGGCCTGCGGACGCCTTGGACTTTCAGCGCCGAGCCCTAGGCCCTCAGCCCTGCATGTGCCATAATTTACGGCCTTTTTCCGGCCCCGCAGACGCTGTCTGCGCCGCCACAACGCGAGAACACCGATGGATTTCCTTATTTCTAGTGCCTATGCACAGGCCGCTGGCGGCGCCGCACAGCAGCCGGGGCTGCTGCCCAATGTTTTGCTTTTCGGCGGCCTCATGGTCGCGATGTACTTCTTCATGCTGCGCCCGCAGATGAAGCGCGCCAAGGATCAGCGCACGATGGTCGACGCGCTGGCCAAGGGCGACGAAGTCATCACCAGCGGCGGACTGGCCGGACGCATCGACGACCTCGGCGACAGCTTCATCGGCCTGGAAATTTCCCCGGGCGTGAGCGTGAAGGTGCAGAAAAGCGCCGTGTCGATGGTGCTGCCCAAGGGCACGTTGAAATCCGCCTGACGCGGCCAAACCTGTAACGTCACCCGATTGAATCGCGCCGCAGAGCGCGATTGAAACAACGAATGCAACAATCCGCCGTGGACGCTGCGCGGCGCAAGAGCGAACTACATGAACGAATTCCCGAAGTGGAAATATGCACTGATTGCCGTCCTGCTCGTGCTCGGTGTGATCTACGCGCTGCCCAACGTCTTCGTCCCGCTGCCCGCCGTGCAGGTGTCGGCGAACCGCGGCGGCAACGTCGACGAAGCGCTCAAGGAACGGGTGCTCGGCGTTCTGCAGAAGAACAAGTTCGAGTTCAAAAGCGTCGACATCAACGGCGACCGCCTGCTCGCGCGCCTCAACGACAGTGAAACGCAGGGCAAGGCGCAAAGCGCGATCAGCACCGAACTGGGCGACAAGTACACGGTCGCGCTGAATCTGGCTTCGACCGTGCCGTCGTGGTTGAGCGCGATCGGCGCGAATGCGATGCCGCTCGGTCTCGACCTGCAGGGCGGTGTGCACTTCCTGCTCGAAGTCGACCAGAAGGCCGCGCTCGACAAGATGCAGCAGCGTTTCCGCGACGACATCAGTACGGCGCTGCGCGATGCGAAAATCCGCTACGAGTCGGTGAATGCGACGCCGGCGGGCATCGTCGTCACGCTCAAATCCGATGACGATCGCAAGACCGCCGGCAATATCATCGCCAGGCAGGTGAACCAGCCGGAGAAGCTCGGCGACCAGCCGCCGCTCGAACTCGTCGACGGCACCACCACCGCCGACAGCTACGCGCTGATCGCCAAGGTGCGCGATACCACGGTGCAGGCGCAGGCGCGCAGCACCATTGCCAGCAACCTGACCACGTTGCGCAATCGCGTCAACCAGCTCGGCGTTTCCGAGCCGACGATCCAGCAGCAAGGTGCGAACCGCATCGTCGTCGAGCTCGCCGGCGTGCACGACACGGCCGAGGCGAAGAAGATTCTCGGCGCGACCGCGACGCTGGAATATCGCGCGGTGGATGAAGTCGCGACCGGTCCCGCACCGTTCAATCAGGGTGCGCGCGAAATCATGAAAAGCGGCAACGCCCCGCCCGAGTCGCGCCTTTATTACATGCAGAATCCAGGCGCCGACGGCAAACAGGTTCCGATCATCCTGTCGAAGAAAGTCATTACCACTGGCGCCGAACTCGCCGACGCTGCCGCGGTGCCCGATCCGCAAAACGGCCTGCCCGCCGTATCGGTGCGGCTCAACGCCAAGGGCGGCCAGAAGATGCTGGAATTTACCCAGCAGGCCGTGGGCAAGCGCATGGGCGTGGTCTATATCGAGCGCATTCCGCAGACGCAGATCGTCGACGGCAAGGAAGTGCGCACGTTCAAGGAAACCCAGGAAGTCATCTCGGCGGCGACGATCCAGGGCGTGTTCGGCCCGCGCTTCCAGACCACCGGTCTGAGCAGCATGAAGGAAGCGACCGAGCTTGCCCTGCTACTGCGCGCCGGCTCGCTCGCCGCGCCGGTCGACATCGTGCAGGAAAGCCAGATCGGCCCGAGCCTGGGTCGCGACAACATCGCCAAGGGCGTCAAGGCGGTGCTCATCGGCCTCGCCGCCGTGCTGATCGCGGCCCTGATCTACTACCACCTGTTCGGCCTGATCGCCGATATCGGCCTGGTTTTGAACCTGATCCTGCTCGTCGCCGTGCTGTCGCTGTTCCAGGCCACGCTGACCATGCCCGGCATCGCCGGTATTGTGCTTACGCTCGGCATGGCGATCGACGCGAACGTGCTGATCTGCGAGCGCATCCGCGAGGAGTTGCGCAACGGCTCCACGCCGCTGGCCGCGATCAAGGCCGGCTACGAAAAAGCCTGGGCCACGATCTTCGACGCAAACGTCACCCACCTGCTCGCAGCCTTCGGCCTGTTTCTGTTCGGTTCGGGTCCGATCAAGGGCTTCGCGGTGACCCTGGCGATCGGCATCCTGACCTCGATGTTCACCTCGGTCACGGTCACCCATGCCGTGGTCAACCTGATTCACGGCGGGCGCAAGCTCAAGACGTTGTCGGTATGACGAACAAACCTTTCTCCCGCCGGGAGAAGGTGGCGCAAAGCGCCGGATGAGGGAGGAGCGGTTGGCATTGCAAAGCGTCTTTTGCAGCGCCTTTCCCTCATCCGCCTTCGGCACCTTCTCCCAGTGGGAGAAGGAAAGACAAAGAGTATACTTATGGAAATTTTCAATCCCAACAGCAAGATCGACTTCCTGCGCCTGCGCACGATCAGCCTCGCGGTCTCGGCGCTGCTGCTGATCATCTCGATCGGCGCGCTGTCCGTGCGCGGCCTCAACTACGCGCTCGATTTCACCGGCGGCGTGCTGGTCGAGGCCGAATACCAGCAGACGGTCGACATCGGCGACGTGCGCGCGGCGCTCGATACTGCCGGCTTCCACAATGCGCAGGTGGTCAGCGTCGGCGGCGCGCGCGATGTGGCGATCCGGCTGCAGCTGGGCGAGGGCGGCGCTGCCGACGCCGGCGGCCAGTCGACCAAGAAAGCCGACCAGATCGCCGACAGCGTCATCGCCGCGCTCAAGGTCAAACGCGACGACGTGACGAAAAAACGCACCGACTTCGTCGGCCCGGCGGTCGGCGCGGAACTGAAGAGCGACGGCATCGTCGCGGTGATCTTCGTCATCATCGGCATCATGATCTACATCGGCATCCGCTTCGAATGGCGCTTCGCGATCGCCGCGATCGCGAGCGAATTCCACGACACCATCATCACCCTGGGCTTCTATGCGATCACCTTCCGCGAATTCGACGTGACCGTGCTCGCCTCGGTGCTCGCCGTGGTCGGCTACTCGATCAACGACAAGGTCGTCGTGTTCGACCGCGTGCGCGAGCTGTTCCGTTCCACGCGCAAGGCCGAACCGGTCGACGTGCTCAACAAGGCGATCAACTCGACCCTGTCGCGCACGATCATCACTGCGCTGTTCACCGCAATCACGATGGTCGCGCTGTATCTGTTCGGCGGGCCGGTCGTGGAAGGCTTCGCGCTGACCATGCTGATCGGCATCGTCATCGGTACGCTGTCGTCGATCTTCTTCGCCAACCCGATCCTGCTCTGGCTCGGCGTGTCGAAGAAGGACCTGATGCCGGTCACGCGCGACAATTCCGAACTCGCGCGCCGGCCGTAAGTAACCTTGCGGTCGCTTCCCCTGCGTAGCGGGGGAAGCTGCCCGTAGGGCTGATGGGGGTGCTTTTGCCACGCTCGATCAAGAGCTAAGAGCGCCCCCTTTCGCCTTCGGCACCTCCTCCTGCTGCGCATGGGAAGGAAAAGCGATCTCCGCGCCGGTCAAGGTGTAAGGGCATTTCAAACTTCAGGTGGCCACACCAATAGCGTGCCGTTCCACCGACAGTGGCAAGTTGCAAATGGAACGCAACGCTAGCCGTCGCGCAATTTCGCCACTGCGGCGACCACCGTCCGACCGACATCGTCGAGCGCGAGATCCGCATTGACACGTACCGCAGTAGGCGGCGGCGTATCGAAGCGCGCGCGCGCTTCGGCGACCATTGCGGGCCGGCGCATGCGCGCCAGATGCGGCTGCAGCGCGACTTCCTGCGCGATGCGCGCGCTGGCCACTTCGGTCGAGCAGTCGAGAAATACCGGGACCGACAGGAAACCGTATTGCCGGATCACCTGATCCACGCGCTCAAGGTCCGGCCGCCGCGCGAACGTCATGCCGTCGATCACGCTGGATTCGCCGAGCAGGCAATTGATCTCGAGCGCGAGCAGCACACCGCGAAACGCGGCGCGTTTTTCGGCGAACGAGTAGGTGCAATACGGAAACAAGGCATCGCGGATCGCTTCGCGATCGATGCGCCGCAGACCCAGTTCTTCGTACAGCGCTTGCGCAACCGAGCGCTTGCCTGCGCCGGGCACGCCGATCAGCGTGACGACGACCGGGCGCGGCCCCGCGATCGCGTCATTCGCTGTGATTGGCGCCGTCGCAATCGGCGCAAAATCGCTGTGCTGCATGGTAATGCGGCCTCCCCCTGGGCCCTTTATACCTGCGCTTTTTCCCGTACACAACCGCTATCATGTTCAGACTGCCCGCTCGCCGCGCGAATCCATGCCCCGTCTCTACGTCCAACGCTACCTGATCACCGGTCTGCTGACCTTCATTCCGCTCTGGCTGACTTGGGTGGTATTCAAGTTCATCTTCAGCTTCCTGTCGCATGTTGGCGCCCCTGCGGTGGTCGGTACATTCGCGGTGCTAAGCGCGATGTTTCCCAACGCGACCGAATGGCTGAGCCAGGAATGGCTGCAATCGATCATCGCCTTCATCGGCACCATCGTTGCCTTGTACCTGGTCGGTTTTGCCACCCGTTTCGTGTTCGGCCAGCGTCTGCTGGCGGCGTTCGAGCGCCTTATCGGGCGCATTCCGCTGGTGCACACGATTTACGGCGGCAGCAAGAAACTGATGACCCTGATGCAGAACAAACCCGGTTCGACCCAGCGTGTGGTGCTGATCGGCTTTCCCGCGCCGACCCTGAAAACCATCGGCTTCGTCACCCGCACCTTCGTCAGCGACAACGGGCAGGAGATGGCTGCGGTGTATGTGCCGACGACGCCCAATCCGACCGGCGGATATCTGGAGATCGTGCCGGTCGAGGATCTGATCGCGACCGACTGGAGCGTGGACCAGGCGATGGCGTTCATCCTCTCCGGCGGCGCCGCCGGCCCGGAAAAGCTGCCGGACATGCCTGTCCGCGCAGCGGCGCTGCCGCATTGACGCCATGCCTGCGATCGCGTCTTTCCTGCTGCTGTTTTTCCTGTCGCCGTTCTGCGCAATCACCGCCCAGGCCGCCGACTGGACCACGCCCGCCGAAGCCGCACATTTCCAGACCACGCCGAACTACAGCGACACGCGCGCGTATCTCGAACGCCTTGCCGCCGCCGCACCAGACCGAATTCATCTGACCCGTTTCGGCGTCTCACCGGAAGGGCGCGATCTGATGCTGGTGATCGCGGCGAGCGGCGGTGAATTCACGCCTGCGGCCGCGCGCGAATCCGGCAAGGAAATGGTCTTCGTGCAAGCCGGCATCCACGCCGGCGAGATCGAGGGCAAGGACGCCGGCTTGATGCTGCTGCGCGATCTCGTCCTCGATTGGAAGTCCGCGCAAGCACGGCCTTCGGTCGGCGGCAAGCTTGCGCATGCGCTCGATCACACGATTCTGCTGTACGCACCGATCTTCAATGTCGACGGCCACGAGAACAGCTCGCCCTACCATCGCATCAACCAGAACGGCCCGGACGCGATGGGCTTCCGTGCGACCGCGCAGAACCTCAATCTCAATCGCGACTACCTCAAGGCCGATGCGCCGGAGATGCGGGACTGGCTCAAGCTGTGGAATGCGTGGCTGCCCGATTTCTTCGTCGACATCCACACCACCGACGGCGCCGACTACCAATACGATCTGACCTGGTACACCGAGGACTGGGGTCCGCTCGATGCCGGCGTTAAAGCCTGGCAGGACGAAGCTTTGAAAAAACGCATTTTTCCACAAGTGGAAAAACACGGGCACCTGCTCGCACCCTATCTCGATCTCAAGGATCATCGCGATATCGGCAAGGGCATCGACAACTTCGGCTCGGGGCAGCGTTTCTCCACCGGCTACGTCGCCTTGCAGAATCGCGCCGCCCTGCTGGTCGAGACGCATATGCTCAAGTCCTACGCGACGCGCGTGCGCGCGACCTACGATCTGCTCGCGGCGATTCTCGACGATTTCCGCACGCATCCGGGCGTCCTGCGCCGCGCCGTCGAACAGGCCGATCGCAACACCATCGCGCGCGCTGCGCAGGCCGGCGCGTCGCTACCGATCCTGTTCGCGGCGAGCGACAAATCCGTGCCGTTCCAACTCAAGGGCGTCGCGTTCACGCAGGAGAAAAGCGCAATCTCCGGCGATATCTGGACGCACTACGACCCGGCCAAGCCCAAGGACTTCGAGATTCCGTACTGGCGCGATCTCATCGTCAAGGAAAGCGCCGCGCTGCCGGCCGCGTATCTCGTCCCTGCCGGCTGGCCGCAGATCATCGACAAGCTGCGGCAGCACGGCTTGCGCATTGAGGGCACGACCCAATCCGTCACCGTGGACGTGGAGTACACGCGACTCGACTCACCGCACTGGGCGACAGCGCCGTTCGAGGGTCGTCTCATGCTCGACCGATTCGTCGCGAAATCCACATCAGCCACGCAGACCTTTCCACCGGGTTCAGTACTGGTGCCGCTCGATCAGCGCGCGGCGAATGTCGCGGTCAATCTGCTCGAACCGCGTGCGCCGGACTCGCTCCTGCGCTGGGGATTCTTCAACGCGATCTTCGAGCAGAAAGAAGCGGCCGACGCGCGCGTACTCGAGCGTCTCGCGCGCGAGATGCTGGCCAAGGATCCCGCGCTCAAAGCCGAGTTCGAAACGCGTTTGAAGAATGACGCCGCCTTCGCCGCCAGCGCAGATGCGCGCCTGGAATTCTTCTATCAGCGCTCGCCCTGGTACACGCAGCAGCGTATCGGGCTGTACCCGGTGGCCCGCCTGGATGCCGCCGCTCTGGCTGCAGCGCGCAAGGCGCAATAGTCCGCCATGAACCGGTGGCCATGCCTTCTGGCACAGGCCGGCGCGCGGCACACGCGCTAGTCTGCGCCACGGAACCTGTCTCCAGTTCCAAGCGTGACTCCCACGGCCGGTCGTACCGGCCGTTTTTTTGCGTGACTTTCGGCGTCGCCGCGCTCTACGGCACTCATCCATGAAAGTCTGCATCTCCATCCTGGATATAGGATGGATGATTGGCAGAGCTGATTCTTCCGTCGCAAGAAAAAGGGCGCGGAATTCCGCGCCCTTTTTGCGGCCTGCAAGCGACGATTTATTTCACGCTGAAGTTCGTCGTCGACACCGACTTGCCCTCAACGAGGATGTCGAGCGCGTACGGACCGGCCGGAAAGCCGTCCGGTTTGCTGATGTGGAACTCGCTGATATTCGGCCCCAGGTCCTTCAGCGTCTGCACCTGTTCACTGACCAACTGACCGCCCTGATACGTCCAGCGCGCAGTGATCGACGCGTTGGGTTTGCCGGCATTGGCGGCGACCACGCCGTAGATCGTGTCCTTCGGCGTGAATGTGGTCAACGGCGCCGCAACGCGGCCACCCGCATCCACGGCATTGGCCAGTGTGACCGAGGTGACTTGCACGACATAGGTCGGCGCGGCTTCCGTCGCGGCGGCCTGCGGAGCGTGCGTCGCAGCTGGCGGAGGTGTTGCGGGCGCGGGTGCCGGCGCAGGTGCCGCCGGGGCGGGTGCAGGTGCGGGCGGCGGCGTGGACTTGCCGCAGGCGGCCAGCGCAAGGGCGCTCGCCAGCGCGATGGTCAACGATGTACGGCTATGAAATTCGCTCATGTTCTAACCTCTCCCTTAACTGTTGTTTGCCGTCGATACGGTGTTGGTTGCTGCTGCGGAACTGAATCACGACGCCGGCGGAATGGTGAGCACCTGACCTGGATGGATCAGGTCGGGATTCTTGATTTTGTCGGTATTGGCCTCGAAAATTCGCCGCCATTGATTGGCGTCGCCGTAAAAGTGCTTGGCGATCTTCGACAGGCTGTCGCCGCCGACCACGGTATAGGTCTGCGCCGCCGCGCTGACTGTGCTCGCTCCGCTCTGCACATTGCTGAAGTCCGGTTTCGGCGCCGGCAAGCTCGACGAACCTCCTTGAACATTGGAAAAATCGGGTTTGCCTGGATCGTTGCTCATGCTCGTGATCTCCTTCTCATTGGTAGGGTGTTAAGCGCGCTAAGGCCAGGAAACCTTACACGTTTTTCGTTGCGCTCGCATTGCCCGGCGCCGCCCATAGTTGTTGCCGATTCAGCGTAACGAAGCCCTAACAAATCGCGCGCCCAACCCACGAGCGCGAGCGCCGTCAGCGTTGGCGCAACGCCTGCGCGCGCCAGAAACGCAGCAATACGAATCCCGCCGCCGCGCCGCCGAGATGGGCAAAATGGGCCACGCCTTCCTGCGTGCCGGTGACGCCGAGCACGAGTTCGATCAGCATGTAACCGATCAGCGCAATCGGTGCGGGAATCGGCACCGGAAAGAACAACAACGCGATGCGCGCGGTCGGATAAATTATCGCGAACGCGAGCAGCAGACCGAACACGCCGCCGGATGCGCCCAGGGTTGGATAGAAATCGCCCGGCTTGAAGAAATGAATCACCACCAGCTGCGCGCAGGCCGCGCCGATCACGCAGACGAAATAGTAAAAAGTATACCGACGCGCACCGAGCGCGCGCTCGACCGGGCCGCCGAACATCCACAACGCGAACATGTTGAACGCGATATGCGCGAAGCCGCCGTGCAGGAATCCGTAGGTGACCACCTGCCACAACTCGAATCCCACGCGCACCGGATTGCCGTTGTCCATGCGCAGCCACTGCGGCTCGCCGAGCGGCCACAGCGCGTAGTGCACCAAAAGATAGTCGCCGCCGAATTGCTGCAGCGCGAACACCAGAACGTTGGCGATCAACAGGGCACGGGTGACTGGAGGAAGGTTTTGCATGCAGGCTCGCCGGAATTGGAAAGGATTATAAGCGCCAGATCTCCGCATCCAGATCGCGTTGCCAGCCGTAGCGTGCGAGATCGACGCGGCCACTGTTCACCACGACGCCTTCCCCGAGCAGGCGCGCACGCTGTTCGCGGAAACCGCGACTGCCCGGCGCGAAGGCGAAACGGCCGTCCGCGCGCAATACTCGGTGCCAGGGCAACTTCGCCGCGGCGCCCGTCTCGCGCAGCACGCGCCCGACCAGACGCCCACGCCGCGGCAGTCCCGCGCGCGCTGCGATTTCGCCGTAACTGGCCACACGCCCGCGCGGAATCGCCGCGATCGTGCGCCGGATTGTGCCGTATTCGGGTTTGAGGTCGGCCTCGACTGACTTCATGGCCGGCGCAAGGTAGCATACGCACCAGTCAATACGGAGCCGCCCGTGCATTCCTTCGAAGAAGTCCGCTCGCATATCCACGCGCGTTTCAAGCTGCGCATCAACGATCCGTATCTGATCTGTTTCGACCTCGCACTCGATGGCGACAAACGCCATCAGGGCATGTATCTGGCCGAACTCGACGATGAGGCCGGACGCAATTATTTGCGCATCTCCACGCCGATCGGCCCGCTCACCGGCGTGGACGCCAAGCGTTGTCTGCGCTTCAACTGGGAGCAGCGCATGGGTTATCTCGCGGTGAACGATCTCGACGGCTCGCCGTATCTGCACTTGTGCGAGAACCGTCCCTACGAATTGCTCAGCGCCGACGAACTCGACCGCCTGGTCGACGAAATCGGTCCGCTCGGCGACAAGCTCGAACAGGCGATTTCCTCCGGCGGAGACACATTGTGAAGTCCAGTCTCGCGGGATACGGCGTGAAACGATTTTTGTTGCTTTTGCTTGCGCTGCCGCTCATGTTGGCCGGTTGCGGCAAGGACGCGGGCGACAAACCCGCACCGACATCAACCGCACCTGCGGCGACCGCGACCGCGCCGGCCGCGTCCGCACCGGTCGCAATCGCGCCTGCGGCAACTCAACCGACACCGCCGCCTGCGCCGCCGCTGGCTGCGGGCGATGCGATCGACTATGCAACCGTTGCCCAAGCGCGCGCCGTATTGAGTCAGCGCACCGATGTGCAAAGCCGCGAGGACGACGGCTGGTTGATCGTCGCCGATGCGGGCGCGGGCGCGTTCTGGTCGTTCACTCCGCCCAACCATGCCGCGAATCCGGCCGTAGTCAAACGCACGATCCACGAAAAGGACGGCGTCGTCTCCGTCGCCATGGCTACGCTCTGCGAAGCGCCGAAACCGGCGTGCGCCGATCTCACGCACCAGTTCGAGGACATCAATGGGCGCATGCGCGCGGATCTGCAGCATCAGGCCGACAAGCACAAGAAATAATCCTATTGCGCTTGCCATGCGCGCAACTGGGCGAGATCGACAAAGCCTCGATTCAGTGCCGCGCCGGCGATCACCGTTGCCGGCGCCTGCGCTTCGCCGAAATCGCTGAGCACGCACAAGGCGCCGGTAAAATCCTGATCGTCGGTGTACTCGTTCACCGTGACCACGGTGCGCAGCCCCGCGGTCAGCGCGGCACATAGCCCAGCTTCGGAATCTTCGAACGCCAGAGCGTCTTGCGCAGCGATGCCAATCTTGCGCAGCACATATTCGTAAATTCCCGGGTCGGGCTTCTTGCGCGCCGCGTTTTCCGCCGCGCCGATCGCGGCAAACCAGGACAAGGCACCGGCAGGCAATGCGTGAGCAAGCAGGGCTTCGACGTTGGCGCGCGTCGTCGTCGTGGCGATCGCGAGGATGAGGCCAGCCTTGTGCGCCTCCGTGAGCAAGCGTTCGACGCCGGGGCGCAGTTTCACCGCGCCCGCATCGATCATGTGCAGATAGTGCACGGTCTTGCGCGCATGCAGATCGCGCGCAAGCGCATCGCGATGGCCGGTACCAAC
>JAYTQX010000196.1:0-1729 GCA_043746455.1 Pseudomonadota bacterium | reverse complement strand
TGCGTGCCGCGACACAAATAAGCGACGCCGCCTGCGACAAACGATTGCGCGGCCAAGGTGCCCGGCAGCGTTCCTGCGTATTCCGGAATCACGTAGAGATCGGTGCGCCGGTCGATATGTCCTGCGAGTGCTTCGCGCCAGCTTTCCCGGTCTGCAAACGTCAGGACGCGCACGACGATATGCGTGCGCGGATGCAGAAAATCGTTGAGCGCGCGCTGCAGCGTCGCGCAGGCTGCAGGCATCTGCTGCATCACCGGATACCCCGCGCGCAGTGTGCGCTCGGCCGCGTCGAGATAACGCGTCTGGCCAAGCAGATGCCCGAGCCGCAACAGCGCACGCGCAGCGACGCCGTTGCCGGAAGGAATCGCTTCGTCCGCGAACGGCTTCGGCCGCTGGATCAACGCTTCGTGATCGTGCGCGGTAAACCAGAAGCCGCCGCGTTCGCGATCCTCGAAGCGTTCGATCAGTGCGTCCGCGAGTGCGGTCGCCCATGCTAGATAGCGATTGCTCCAATCGGATTGCAGGAATTCGAGTAGCGCATCGAGCAGGAAGGCGTAGTCGTCGAGATAAGCCGGCAATTTCGCGACACCGCCAGCGTAACTGGCGAACAGCCGTTCGTCGTGCCACGACTGCGCATGCAGAAATTCGATCGCGTTCGCGGCCAGCACAGTCAGCGCCGGCGCATCCAGCGCGCGCGCGGCGCGCGCGAGACCGGCGATCATCAGCGCATTCCACGCTGTGAGAATCTTGTCGTCGAGGCCAGGGCGCACGCGTGGGCTGCGCGCGGCGAACAGTTTTGCGCGCGCGCGCCCGATCACGGCTTCGATGTCGGCCAGCGTCCGATTCAATGCCGCCGCAATTGCAGCGACCGATTCGGCGACGATCGGATTCCAGTGTGTGCCTTCGAAATTCGGCGCGCGATCGAATCCGTAGTAGCGCTCGGCGACAGCGAGTTCATCGTCGCTCAACAAGGCGCGGACTTCGTCGCGCTGCCAGATATAGAACTTGCCTTCCTTGCCCTCGGAATCCGCATCGAGCGCGGCGTAGAACGCGCCGCCCGGCCCGAGTGTGGATATCGCGGTCATTTCGCGTTTGAGCCACGCGACCAGTTCCTGCGCAGCGTGCAGATAGTGCAGATTACCCGCGACGGGGGCGCGAATCGCATACAGGGGCAGCAACTGCGCATTGTCGTAAAGCATCTTCTCGAAATGCGGGATTTCCCAGCGCTCGTCGACGCTGTAGCGGCAGAAACCGCCGCCGATCTGATCGTGAATACCGCCATCGGCCATACGTGTCAGGGTCAGTTCGACCATGGTTTTTCCCTTCTCCCCGCGGGAGAAGGTGGCCCGAAGGGCCGGATGAGGGTCCGCTATCTCGGCAGGCTCCAAGCTACCCGAACCCTCGCCCCAACCCCTCTCCCGGTGGGAGAGGGGTTATTTCCGGTTTTTCTTCCGAATATCCATCCATCACCGTCGTGTGCACCGGCGATGCCGGCGGTGCCGCTTTGCCGCGTGCGGGTGGCAGGCCGACGCTGGCCGCTTCGGCCTGTTCGACCAACTCGGCGCGGCGCGCGTCCGGCACGTCGCGCCAGTGGCATTCGCGGATCGCGCCTTCCAGTGCATACAGCAGATTCAAACCCGGTCGGAAGCCCGCGCGCTTGACCTTGATGAAGGTGGCGATGGTGCCGGCCGCGACCAGTTGCTCGCGACTGCGGATGCCGACCTGGCGC
>JAYTQX010000195.1:0-8728 GCA_043746455.1 Pseudomonadota bacterium | reverse complement strand
GATCGAACAGATAGCTTTCGTATTCGGGCGCGGCGCTGAGCGGCGAATCGCCGCGGTGCCATGGCAGACGCCGGAACCATTGCACGATGTCCACGGCATTCAACGCCGCCAATGCTTTCGCATCGGCGCGCACGCGTGGACTCGACAATGCTTCGCCGTAGGCCCAGGTGGCCTGCTTCATCTCGAAAGCGCCGCCTTGGCGAATGCCGCCTTGGTAGGCATTGGCAAAACCGCCGGAGTCGAGAAACATTGCCTTCACCCCGGGCGCGCCCGCGCTGCCGAGCGCACCCTGCGTGTGCGCGGCATACGACAGACCCATTGTGCCGATGCTCCCGTTCGACCACGGCTGCTTGATGATCCACGCGCAAGTGTCGTATCCATCATTGCCATCGGCGAGGTATTTGACGAACTCGCCTTCGGATTTGTAGCGACCACGGCAATCCTGATAGATAACCACGTAGCCATGGCGCACGAAGAACGCGGCGACTTCGGAGCGCGATTTTGGTTTGGGATCGGCTGGCGTGCGCTCTGAGCGACTGTCCGCGGTCTTGTCGTACGGGGTGCGTTCGAGGATCACCGGGAAGCGCTGCACGACCGGCTTGGCATCCAGCGCCGGCAAATAGATGTCGGTTGCCAGATGCTCGCCATCGCGCATCGCCACCATGACGTCGTGCAGAACGTTGACCTCATGCGTAATGTCTTCGGCGTCTGCGCGCGCCGGCAATATCAGCGTGGCAAGACCGGCCAGTGCGGCTTCGCCAAATTCACGGCGTGAAAATTTTTGCTCTGTCATCGCGGCTCACTCACACTGATCCTCATTGTACCGAATGCAGCTGCCCGACGATCAAGCGCGTCAGTTCCGGCAAGGCCGCGGCCGACAGGTAGTGGCCGAGGCGCGGAATCACTTCAAGCCGCGCCTGCGGTAGCAGTCGCGCCAGATGATAGGCGGCCGGCAACGGTATCAGCGGATCGTCCGCACCATGGATGATCAGGGTCGGACAGCGAATGCGCGCCACTTCGTCGCTGCGATCCGGATCGGCCATTACCGCCATCAAGTGCCGTGCTGCGCCGGCCGGGTTATAGGAGCGGCGCAGCGAGCGCGCCAGTCGTTCGCGCAGCGCGGCCAGTTCATCCGCATCGCCGACATGGCCGAGCGCCTGCATCAGCGCGGCGAAGTGATCGAGCCTGGCAGCGAAGTCGGCATTCTTCGGCGGTCGCTGCAGAAAGCGCCACAGCATCGCCGGACTTGGCCACGGGGCCGTGCGCGGACCCGCGTTCGACATTATCGACGTCAGGCTGATCACGCGCTCGGGCGCGCGCGCCGCGAGTGTTTGTCCGATCATGCCGCCCAGACTGATGCCGACGACATGGAAACGATCCAGATGCAACGCATCGGCCAGAGCCAACGTGTCGGCGGCCATGTCGGCGATACGGTAAGGCGGCGTGAAATTCTGATGCAGAAGGTGTGCGAGCAGCGCCAACGGCGGTGACGTGTATTTCGGCAACGCACCCGAACTCGACAGACCGATATCGCGATTGTCGAACACGATCGCGCGATAGCCGGTGGCGACGAGCGCGTCAATCAACGCCGGCGGCCAGGAAACCAGCTGCAATCCCAGACCCATGATCAGGATTACGGCCGGGTGCTTGGAGTCACCGTGGCTTTCGCATTCCAGATGCAGGCCGCGCTGCGGCAGGTCGATGCGCATCGAAATCTCGCAGCCCTACTGCGCGAGCAGGCCGGCGCCGTTCGCGCTCTGCGGATCCCCATAGATCAGCTGGCGCCAGCCGCTGCGATCGAACGGTTTCCACGCGCCTTCGGGCTGGGCCAGTCGCTCGGCGATTGCCCACAGCACGGCGGGATTCGCGCCCATGCCGAAGTGGCTTGCGCAGACTTCGATGTTTTCCGACTGGCGCCCTTGCGGCAGCAGGCTCATCGGCCAGGCGACGATACCATCGGTCTTGCTCAGGATCGACGTCGACGGCACGCGCGGCTGGCGGCTCATCAACGCGCGCAGACCCGGATCGTCCGCACGCACGCCGCTGACGAATTCGAACAGGCGTCGCGCATTGGTGGCTCCGGGATTTCCGCAAAGTGGCGAGCCCAGGGTGATCACCGAACGCACGCGTTGCGGTTCGCGCACGGCGAGTGCATGCGCCATCGCGCCACCGAGCGACCAGCCGATCAGACTCAACTTGCGTCCATGCTCGCGCTGGATGCTGCGCATGCGCGCCAGCACCTTGCGCACGACACCGTCGCGCGGACCGCAATTCAAACCCTGCTCCCACGGATGCACGGCATAGCCGCGGCCTTCGAGAAATTTGCGCAGCGGCCACGTCGTGGAATCGCCCGCGAGCATGCCTGGCAGCACGAGAACCGGATGACCGTCGCCACGCGCGGCCCGAGTCAGCAACGGCCATGCGGCGACCGCTGCGGTCCATTCAAAAAATGCGCGGCCCTCGAGTGCCAGCAGCGCGGCCGAGGGTGCGCGCACGTGCGCGTCGATATTTTGGCGGTCCTGCCGCGCGCTATCCTTTTTCATGCGGGTATTTTCTTTGTAAGTGTTTTGAGTGCGCGCAACAGACCGCGACTATAAGCTGGCATCGGCGCAGTGACATGGTGCGCTGCGAGGAAGGCGCTGCCATTGGCTCCAACCGACCTTTCAGTCGGAGCAGAAAATATACTGTGCGAGAATTCGCAGCGTGGCGGGCTCGCATTCATACGGCCGGTCGCTTCGTTTTTTTCGGCCGGAGTGGCCGAGTCAGTGCTAAGCCCAATCCCGGAACCTGACCACTTTCCATCGTCAACATAGTACATTGCCGCCATGAAAACGATGCTGGAGCTAACCACCCACCTGCCAGAGCTTGCGTTCGGGCCGGAACAGGCCATCCTCGTCGAAGGGGATTCTGGAACAGGCGTTTGGGTACTTGTTTCCGGCGCGCTGGAAGTGCGCAAAGGCGGAGTGGTCGTCAACACCATCACCGAGCCGGGCGCGATGGTGGGCGAGATGTCCACACTGCTCGACACCAGCTTCACCGCGACGGTTGTCACCGCGGAGCACAGCGTGTTGCGTCATGCGGCCGATGGCGAAGCGCTGCTGAGCAGCGACCCTGAGGTGATGCGCATCGTTGCCATTGGTCTGGCCGATCGGCTGCGCTTCGTCACCACATATCTGTCTGATCTGAAACAGCAGTATGGCGACGCGCCGGGTCTGAGCATGGTGGCGGACGTACTGGGTGAACTCACATTCCACCGTGGCTCGGTCATGCGTCCGGGTTCGGTACGCGATCCCCAACCCGAGTACTAAATGCTGTTGCGCATGGACCCAGTTCGCTAGAACACCGTGCGCGCGGGTGCCGCAGTCGCGTCCAAGCGCAAGGACTCCTCGCCCATCATCGAGCGCCAGCGCGCGGTGCCTTCACCCAAGTCGATTTCGATGTGCGCGGGCACCGGCCCGATTTGGCGGCCGGCATTGAATATCCAGGTGTCGCCCACGCGGTCGGCCCAATGCCCCGCGGGCCTGAAGGGCGGTTCGTGCACATGACCGGTCAGTACGAGGTCGGGCTTGTGGCGGTCGATCCAGGCGCCAATCTCCGTATCGCCATAGTGACGACGTCCTGTCCAGCAGGTCGGCGAGCCCAATGGCGGCCAGTGGTAGATCCAGATCCAGCGCACGGCACGCTGTTCGGCCTGCTGACCCAGACGTGCCTCGAGCGCGTCGCGGCCATGCGGTCCGTCCCACCAGGGGCATACGCTGAGCAAGGTGTCGCTCAGGCGCAGTTCGTCGCCGTCGGTGGGAACGCCGGCGCGCCGCGCGCCGTCCAGCCATAACGCAGCTTGCTCACCCCGAGCGTCCGGACCGGTCAGATCGTGGTTGCCTGAGCAGATCACCACACGCGTGATTTCGCGCAGCAACTTGAGGTAGCGCAGGATAACCACCGTCTGTGCCTCCAACGGTACGATCGAGCTGATATCCAGACTGTCGCCCGCGATTACAACGAGGTCGTGGGCGGCGGCATTGCGCACCACCCAGTCGAGTTGGGGCAGGTTGTAATGCAGATCGGAGACGAGCAGGATGCGCATGGTTGGACGCCCAGGAGAAAAAGTTGGTCAGACCGGTTATGGGCGCCCACACAATCGGCGCAGCGCGGCGATCGCGTCCCCAGTGCGATGGCAGGTTCAAGCGGCGATTGCATGCGTACCCCTACGCAGGTTTCGCTTGGACTGCAGATGGCACGTGAATAGAATGCCTGACAAAGCGGACATTCGCGACCGTGATAAAAGTCGAGAACACGTCGCGGCCTGTGAGCCGCTACTCAGACAGGAGGACGGCATGAAGAAGCTCAAAGTTTTGCTGGCGGCTGTTGTGGCAAGCGGCCTGTTGTTCGTGGTTGGAACACAGCTGGCGTCGGCGCAGGATCCGGCCGTGGTGAATTCCAAGTTCGTCCACGTCAAGCTCGATAACGCCCATGTGCGCGTGCTCGATTCGGTACTGCAGCCGGGCGACAAGGAACAACTGCACTCGCATCCGGCTTACGTCACTTATGTGATCAGCGGCGGCAAGATCCGCAACCACATGGCCGACGGCAAGACGAGCGAGGCCGAGATCAAGACCGGCGATGTGCTCTACCGCGATGCGGTCAGCCACTGGTCCGAGAACATCGGCACCACGCCCATCGAAGTTCTGCTCGTGGAGCTGAAGAATCCGGGCTGAGGGGTAATTCACCCTACCGCGAGTGCGCGCCGCATAAAGCGCGCTTCTGCAGCGCGGACAACCGCTTGATCCGATACTCGGCTTTCAAAGCGGACGATTTATCAGGATATGCGATCTGCGCAAGCAGACGCGCCGGTGGATGCGAGCGCGTGTACCGAGCGCCTTTGCCGCTGGCGTGTACGGCATAGCGCGCTGCGACGTCGACAGCGACGCCCGTATAGATGCTGCCGTTCGTGCATTCGATCAGGTAGACAAACCAGGCCACGTTCGAAGAATAGACGAAGAATGGAATCCGAAGAATGCAGGAGTGGGTTTTCTCCCGCATCTCTGGGGCCTTCCCTTGCCCCCAGGAGCGGTCTACTCCGCCAGCACTTCGCCCGAGCCGCCCATTTCCTTGGGAATGTCCTTCATTTTCGGCAAGCCATCCTTGATGCGCAGCTTGGTTTCCTGATAGTGCACATGCACGCCGGGTTGGAAGACGAATCCGGGAATTACCGCGGCGTAGACGTCGATCAAGTTCCAGCCCGGATGGTTGGTGAACAGGTGGCCGCCGCATTTCGTGCACCACTGGCGGTCGCTGGCAGGCGTCTTGCTGAAACCGGCGATGGCGTCGGCGCCGCGTGTGATCTTCACGGCGTCGGGATTCCACAGTGAGAACGCATTGACCGGTCCGGCCGACCAGGTTCGGCAGGACTCGCAATGGCAGTAGCCCATTGCGGCTGGTTCTCCGGTCACGGTGAATTGCACCGCGCCGCAGAAGCAGCCGCCGTTGTAGGTCTTGGTGTCTGGATTGCTCATATTGCCATTCCTTCTTGATTGACGGTTGCCTGAAATGCAGGTGGGAAATTGCCCGCGGCAGCCAGCATCGTTAGTATCAGGTTGGCTTTGGCCCGTGTCTTTCGCCGCGACGCCGCGGTTCTTGATCGAAACCCCATGGACGCACTCTCTGACGTACTCAAATCCGTGCACCTCGAGGGCGCCGTATTCCTCAATGCGGAGTTCACGGCGCCATGGTGCGTGCGCGGCGAGTCCGGCATGGCGATCTACAAGGATCGCCTCGCCGAGATCGAGCACATGGTGTTCTTCCATTTTCTCGTCGAGGGCAGCTGCAAGGTTCGCTTGAACCAGACCGGGCAAGTGATCGAGGTGAGTGCCGGCGACGTGGTGCTGTTCCCGCACGACGACCGGCACCTGATGGGCAGCGACTTGCGCATAACCCCGCTGGGCGAAGCCGGTGCGCCCGCTGCGGACGTTGTCGCCGATCCCAAGTTCATCCAGATCCGCCATGGCGGCGGCGGTGCGACGACGCGCTTTGTCTGCGGCTATCTGCTCTGCAGCCACAGCATGGGCCGCTTGTTCGACGCGCTGCCGCGCATGCTGCGCATTCCGATCGGCAACGGCCAAGCCTCGATGCTGTTGCGCGAACTACTGCAAGCCGGCGTACGCGAGTCGCTGGATTCACGCCCCGGCACGGAATCCGCGCTGGCCAAACTGGCCGAGCTCATGTTCGTCGAGGCGATGCGCAGCTACGCCGAGAGTTTGCCGCCGGATGGCAAGGGGTGGCTGGCCGGCGTGCGCGATGCGCATGTCGGACGTGCGCTCGCGCTTCTGCATGGCGATCCGGCGCGGGCGTGGAGCGTGGATGAACTCGCGCATAAGGTCGCGCTCTCGCGATCGGCCCTTGCCGAGCGATTCACTGCGCTGGTCGGCGAACCGCCGATGCAATACCTGACGCGCTGGCGCCTGGCGCTCGCCGCGCAGATGCTGCGTGCGGGCAAGGAGGCCATCGCGCGCATCGCCGAACGCAGCGGCTACGAATCCGAAGCTGCGTTCAACCGTGCTTTCAAGCGCGAATTCGGCATGCCGCCGGCGGGATGGCGCAGGACCGCGGCAGCGGTCGATTGATCGACGGCGCCTGCAGGTCATTGGTTGTTGGTGGGCGGTACAGGGATCGAACCTGTGACCCCTACCATGTCAAGGTAGTGCTCTACCGCTGAGCTAACCGCCCAAATCGCAGAAGGCAGCGGTGGTGCCTTCAAGGGGCGGCAAGGATAGCCGAGGCGGTGCGATCAGGCAACCGAAATGGCGCTCGTCGGGACAAAGGCAGTCAGGACGCTTGTCTCAGTGCGATGACCGAATTGAGTCCACCGAAGGCGAACGAGTTGCTCAACGCCGCGCGCACGCGCTTCTCGCGCGCGACGTTGGGCACGTAGTCCAGATCGCATTCGGGATCGGGGTCGATAAAATTGGCGGTCGGTGGAATGATGCCGTCGCGCAACGCGCCGATCACGGCGATGAGTTCGAGCGCGCCGGCCGCACCGAGCGCATGGCCATGCATGGATTTGGTCGATGACACTGCGACCTTGTCCGCGTGCACGCCGAACACGCGCCGGATCGACTTGGTTTCGGTCGGATCGTTGGCCGGCGTGCCGGTGCCGTGCGCATTGATGTAGTCGATTTCATCGACGCCGAGTCCGCCATCGGTCAGCGCGTGCTGCATCGCGCGCGCGATGGTGACTTCGGATGGAAACACCATGTCGACGGCATCGGCGGTCATGCCCGCGCCGGCGAATTCGGCGAGGATCGTTGCGCCGCGCCGACGCGCGTGCTCGTATTCCTCGAACACGAAGATGCCGGCGCCTTCGCCGAGCACCATGCCGCGGCGCTGCTTGCAGAACGGACGGCAGGTGTCGTCGGCGGTGACGCGCATCGCCTCCCAGGCTTTCATGATCGGCTCGGTGACGCAGGCCTCGGTACCGCCGGTGACGGCAAAATCCACCTTGCCGCTACGCACCATGTCGAAGGCCTGGCTCATGGCGTGATTGGCCGAGGCGCAGGCGCTGACCACGGCGAAGGCCGGTCCGGTCAGGCCGAATTCGATACCGATATGGCAGGCCGGTGCGTTCGCCATCACGCGCACGATGGACAGCGGATGCACGCGCGGATTCTTGTCGCCGAAGAAGCGTTTGGATTGTTCGTTGTGTGTGTTCTCGCCGCCGATGCCGCTGCCGACGATGCAGGCCGTGCGTTCGCCGCGGCCGTCGCTACGGAAGTCCAGGCCCGACTGCGAGACAGCTTCGCGCGCTGCCACGAGTGCAAACTGCGAGACACGATCGAGCAGGGGCAGGCGTTTATGCTCGAAATGCGCGGCCGGATCGAAGCCGCGCACTTCCGCGGCGATCTTGATGTTGAGCAGGTCGGTGGGGATGTTGGCAATCGGTCCGATGCCCGCACGTCCTGCGCGCAGCGCGTCCCAGTTGGCTGCCGCGGAGTGGCCGAGCGCGGAAATGACCCCCATGCCGGTGATGACGACGCGACGCTGGCCGCTCATGTCGCGTATCCCTTGAACCCGTCAGCTCTGCGCGGTCGGCGCATCGGCTGCCGGCTTTTCCGCAACGAGCTTCTCGACCGCCTCGACCAGGCCCTTGACCGAGTCGGTATCGAAATTCGGATCGCGGTCGGGCAGGGTGATCTTGAAGTGGTCCTCGATCTCGAAAATGATCTGCACGGCATCCAGCGACTGGATGTCGAGATCCTTCAAGGTGGAATCGAGGCTGATCTTGCCGATATCGATATTCGCTTCCTTGGCGATGATGCCGAAGATAGCGTCTCGGATCGGGGTGTCCTGCACTTGACTCATGGAAATCTCCGTTGAAGCGTTGATGGTAGGCAAAGGTTCGGCGTGGGCGATCTTCAGCTACCGCGATCGACGTGCGCCACGGGTCTGGTCACGGCGGATTGTACTTCGTCCGCGTCGCTGCCGAGCAAAACAATGCCGAAGACGATCACGGCGGCGCCCAGCGCCTGGCTCCAGCTGATCGATTCGGCGAACACGAGCCAGGACGCGAACATGACCGCGATGAAGACGATCGCGCTGGTCGGAAACGCCGCGGACAGCTTCGATTTGCGCAGGATCAGCATCCAGGAGAAAAAGTTGCCGATATAGGTGCCGATCGCCACCCACAGCCACGGCGAATGCAGCGCTGCGAAATCCCGCAGGGAAAAATCGAACG
>JAYTQX010000194.1:0-2055 GCA_043746455.1 Pseudomonadota bacterium | reverse complement strand
TGGTGCGCTGGCTCGGCATCTGCGACGGCAATATGCAGGAAGGCTCATTCCGCTGCGATGCGAATGTGTCGGTACGCCCAGCTGGCACAAGCAAGCTCGGCACGCGCACCGAGATCAAAAACGTCAATTCGTTCCGCTTCGTGGAAAAAGCGATCGAATACGAGATCGAACGCCAGATCCGCGCACTGGAAAACGGCGAGCAGATCGTGCAGGAAACTCGGCTGTACGATCCGACGCGCCATCAGACGCGGCCGATGCGCAGCAAGGAATCCGCAGACGACTACCGGTATTTTCCCGATCCCGACCTGCCGCCGCTCGCAGTGACGGCTGCCGATATCGCTGCAGCGAAAGCGACCCTGCCCGAGTTGCCCGAAGCGCGGCGGGCGCGCTACATCGGCACATTGTCGCTGCCCGAAGCCGATGCGACGCAGCTTTGCGCGGACAAGGCGACGGCGGACTACTTTGAATCGGTGTGCGCGGGATTCGGGACTCGGGACTCGGGACTCGGGCGCCAAACCGATGCAAAGCTCGTTGCAAATTGGGTGCTCGGTGAGGTCACGGCGACGTTGAACGAAGCGGCGCTGCATAGTGAACAGTCGCGCGTCTCCGCGCCCGCGCTCGCGCACCTGCTCGCGCGCGTACGCGAGGGTGTGATTTCCGGCAAGATCGCCAAGGACGTGTTCGCGGCGATGTGGGCCGGCGAAGGCGATGCGGACCAAGTGATCGAAAAGCGTGGCCTGAAGCAGATTTCCGACTCCGGCGCCCTCGCCGCCGCGATCGACGAGGTGCTGGCGCAATATCCGACCCAGCTCGCCGACTGCCGCGCCGGCAACGACAAGCTGCTGCAGTTCTTCGTCGGCCAGGTGATGAAGCGCACGCGCGGCCAAGCTAATCCGCAGCAACTGAAAACGCTGTTGAAAGAAAAGCTGGGCGCTGAATAAATTCACCTCTCCCTTTGTGGGAGAGGTCGCCGCGCGGCGGGAGAGGGGAAGGCGCCGCAGGCGCCTGCTTCGCATGCGTCACCCTCTCCCCAACCCCTCCCCCGTCAAGGGGGAGGGGCTAAAGCAGGGCCTTTCGAAGCGAAAATCTGCGAGAATGCGCGCCTTCTCAAGTCCCGGTCCCATTTCAATGTCGGCCCTCATCTGCGGTTCGCTCGCCTACGACACCATCATGGTGTTCCAGGATCAATTCAAGAATCACATCCTGCCGGACAAGGTGCATATCCTCAACGTCGCCTTCCTCGTGCCGCGCATGCGCAAGGAATTCGGCGGCTGCGCGGGCAATATCAGCTACAATCTCAAGTTGCTCGACGGCCATCCAGTACCGATGGGCACGGTGGGTCAGGATTTCGGCCCATATCGCGCGCATTTCGAGAAATGCGGCATCGACCTGAGCCAGGTCAAGACGATCGAGGACTTGTATACCGCGCAGGCGTTCATCACCACCGACCTCGACGACAACCAGATTACCGCTTTCCACCCGGGCGCGATGATGCGCTCCTACGAAAACCACGTGCGCAATGCGCCCGGCGTCGAATTCGGCATCGTCGGCCCGGACGGGCGCGAGGCGATGCTGCAGCATTCGGCGGAGTTCGCCGAGCGCGGCATTCCCTTCATCTTCGATCCGGGTCAGGCGATGCCGCTGTTCAACGGCGAGGAATTCCGCGCGTTCATCGAGCAGGCGCAATACGTCACCGTGAACGACTACGAATCCAACCTGCTGCAACGGAACACCGGCTGGGACGAAAAGCAGATCGCCGAGCGTGTGAAGGCCTATATCGTCACGCGCGGACCGAGAGGCTCGCTGATCCATACGAGCAAGGAAACGCTCGATATCCCGCCCGCGCACGAACGCCGCGTGTCCGATCCGACCGGCTGCGGCGATGCCTATCGCGCCGGCCTGATCTTCGGCCTGATGAAGGGCATGGACCTGGCCACGGTCGGACGCATGGCCTCGCTCATGGGCGCGCTCAAGGTGGAACATCCCGGCACGCAGAACCAGCGCTTCACCTACGCCGAATTCGCCGACCAGTTCAAACAGCAGTTTGGATATGGG
>JAYTQX010000193.1:0-2009 GCA_043746455.1 Pseudomonadota bacterium | reverse complement strand
GGATCCAACCGCAAAACGGCACTGCCCAAAGTGTGGCAGCCCGCTGGTTCTCCGCACAGCGAAAAGCGGCCCAAATGCTGGGCAACAGTTTGGGGGTTGCTCTACATACCCGAAATGTCGATTCAAGCAAGATGTCGCTTGACTGGGTTTTGTCCCATCGGAACTTGGCAATACGCGCTGCCGTGAGATTGCAACCGAGCGCCGCCGTCTGCGATCTCATCTCTAGATTTGCCGATGCTCGCGCAGTTTGAGTTGTCGTATATTTTAGGATACAATGTGTCCGTGTATACCGTCTTCACGACCGCGCAGTTCGACGACTGGTTCGGCGGTCTGAAAGATCGCGTTGGAAAGACGCGCATTCAGGCACGAATCGACCGGATGGAAGACGGCAACCTCGGCGACTGCAAAAGCGTAGGCAAACGCGTATCCGAGGCGCGCCTGGATTTTGGCCACGGCTATCGCATTTACTTCTCACGCCGTGATTTTGAAATCATTGTCCTATTGTGCGGCGGCGACAAGTCCAGCCAGATTCGGGACATCAAGGCGGCACTGGCCATTGCCACCCAGCTAAAGGAAACACAGCCATGACCAAGATCAAGTTAAAAAAATGGGACTCCGCCGAGCATCTGAAAACCGGCGAGGATGCCGCGCTGTACTTGCAAGCCTGTCTTGAGCAAGCGCCCGGCGATGCCGCGTTTATCGCCAAGGCGCTCGGCACAATCGCGCGTGCGCGCGGCATGACCCAACTCGCCAAAGACACGGGCTTGGGACGCGAGAGCTTGTACAAGGCACTGTCCGGCGAAGGAAACCCCAGCTTTGAAACCGTGCTGAAAGTAGCACATGCGTTGGGTATTCGATTGCACGCAACGGCGGCGTAACCAACTCACGGACTTTCGACGCTATCCAGAAAACCTGGCGCCGCGCCTCTATCACTGAGAAACACTATGGCGACCATGCACAACCCGCCCCATCCCGGCCTCGCGCTTCGCGAATGGCTGGACGGCATCACGATCACTGAAGCGGCGCGCAAGCTCGGCGTCACCCGCGTTGCGCTGTCGCGCGTGCTTAATGGCGCGGCGGGCATCAGCATCGATATGGATTTGCGTTTGTCCAAAGCTCTCAACACCACACCGGGCCTGTGGCTCAAGATGCAGACGGCCCATGATCTTTGGAGCGCGCAGCGCAACTTCCGTACAAAAGTGGAACCGATTATCCGCGATGCGGCGTAAGCCTAGCCGCGCACGAAAGACATAATGCGTATCGCAGATGCGCAGCGCATTTCGGACGCGCCACGGCATTCCCTTCGCGCCTTCGATCTCTTCGCCTCAATCATCCAGCAGGATGCGACCTAAGCGGCTCCCGCCTGCACGAGCTGTGCAAGCCGGCGCACGGCGACCGAGACGATCGGGTAATCGGTCACCACTTGCGAGCGCATGTCGGCGAACATCGCCACGGTGAATTTGAGCGAGGGATCGTCGCGATTGAGCCACGCGTTCACCAGCTCGGCGCCCTTGCCCTTGCCACCGCCTTCGAGGATCTGCGCGGTGAGTGCACGGTGCTGCGCATAGAGCTCGTCGCGCAAGCCGCCGCGCGCCTGCGCATGCCATTGCGATTCGACGGTGAGATCCTCGATCTTCTGCATCAGCCAGTTGAGGTTCAAGGATTCGCCGAGACCGAAATAGACCTCGGCCGCTTCGGCGATCTTGAGCTTGTGGTCGGTCGCCACGTGGATGATGTCGAGGCCCGAACCCGGCGTGCGCAGGCCGGCCAGCTCGTCGCCGAGCGCGTCGGGGAAGCCGGCGTTCTTCCAGCGGCGCAGCTCGCCGTCGTAGATCGCGCGCTCGCTCGGCGTGACCACCTGGTGCAGCTGCTTGCGCAGCTCGCGCATGCCGCCATGGTACTTCGACACCGCGCCGGCGATATCGAGCGATTCCTCGGCGTGGTTGAGCAGCCAGCGCGTCGTGCCGCGCAGGCATTGCCAGGTCACCAGCAGCGCATCGATCTGCGCG
>JAYTQX010000192.1:0-1824 GCA_043746455.1 Pseudomonadota bacterium | reverse complement strand
GGCGGCGTGGGACGATGCGCAGGATGCAGCCGCGCAATGCCCGAAGATCCGCGATTGCGATAGCGCGCGCTTCGATGCGGCCTTCGCGCGCATGTCCGGCGGCGCCAATCCGCCCGCGTCCGAGGAAACCGCGCTGACCCCGGAGGCGACGACCAACGCCGGTGAGACCTCGCCGGTTGCCGCCGCGCTGCCGGAAGTCGGCCGCTCGGTGACTCTGCTCAACGGGCGCGAGCTGTCCGAGGTGATGACTCTCAACGGCCCGGTGAAGGTCGCGCTCGAGGAATGGCTGACCTCGCTGCGTCCGAACCTCATGGACACCTACGAGAACTATGAGTATTTGCGCCATTTGATGTGGCCCGAATACCAGAAGGCGGGTCTGCCTGAAGCGATCTTGTTCGGCATCATGGCCAAGGAATCTGGTGGCCGCGTGCATGCGCTGTCGCGCTCGGGCGCCGCCGGTCTGTTGCAGTTCATGCCAGCGACCGGCCAGCGCTTTGGCCTGAGCGTGAGCGACGGTTTCGACCAGCGCTACGATCCGGCCTTGTCGGCGCGCGCGAATGCTGCCTATCTCAACGAACAGCTGGCGATATTCAACAACAATCTCGAACTCGTCATCGCCGCGTACAACAGCGGCGAGGGACGCGTGCAGCGCCTTGCGCGCGGCACGGACAATGCGAGTTTCTGGGATCCGCGGATTTTCTACGAGCTGCCCGCGGAAACGCGCGACTACGTGCCGGTCGTGCTCGCCGCTGCGTGGCTGTTCATGCATCCGGAAAAATACAACCTGCAGTTCCCGAAAATCGACGGACGGCCCGGAACCCTGGTCCTGCAGAAGAACGCCTCGCTGGCCGAACTCGCCGTCTGCCTGGGCCAGGACGGCAATATGCACGACGGCTGGTTTCGCACCCTGCGCAACCTCAATCCGTCGCTCGATCCTCGTCAGGTGCAGCCCGCCTCGACGCCTCTGCACGTGCCGCAGCAACTGGTCGGTCTGTACGAGCGCACCTGCTTGAACGGAGTCTGGGCGTCGGTCGCCAACGATTTGCATCAAGCCGTGCTTGCCACGCCGTCGCCGCCCCCGCCACAATTCGCACGCGCCGCAGCGCCACCACCTCCGCGCGCGCGCGGCAAAGCCGCGCCGACTTATGTCGTGCGCCGCGGTGAGCACCTGGCCGGCATCGCGCACAAATTCGGCTGCCGCAGCGTCGCCGACCTCGCCAAGGCCAATGGCATCAAGCCGAAGGACTATTCGAACATTCGGCCGGGGAGGGTGTTGCAGGTGGGGGTGTGTACGCAGTGACGAGAAATATGAGTCTAACCTAGTCTGACCCTGAGGTTTCCCCACAAAATCCTGGATCAAGTCAGCGAGTTGCGAGAATGCTGAAGGCAGTGCGCGCATGCAAAGGCCGTATCCTTGCGGTTACCACACCAGCGAGGAGCCATTTGCATGCGCGCGACGAAAGTATTGCAGAAGTGCCTGGATGGCGCACTGGGTTCGATCCATGCCTGTCGGCAGCGCGTGTTGTTTCTGGCAGTCGAAGCGCTGATCGCTGGAAGACGCTTGACGCTGATCGACGTCGCGCGCGCGTGGCCGGGCGCGGAACGTGTGCGTGCACCGCTCAAGGCGCTGGATCGATTGCTCAGCAATGCGCATTTGTACTCCGAGCGGGAGCGCATTTACGCTGGAATGGCGCATTGGCTGGTACGCACGGCGCGACCGATCATCGTGGTTGATTGGTCGGACTTGAAGGCCGACCGCAGTTGGCATTTGCTGCGTGCTGCAGTGCCAGTGGGTGGCCGCACGCTGCCGATACTGGATATGGT
>JAYTQX010000191.1:0-4135 GCA_043746455.1 Pseudomonadota bacterium | reverse complement strand
CGACCGACGCGTCGCTGGCCTTGAGCGTATCGAGCACGGCGTCCAGATCGCTGGCATCGCCGCTGAAGCTTGCGTAGCGCCCGCCGCCCGTGTCGGCGAGCGCCTTCAGCGCCGCCGCGTCGAGTTTGGGCAGGACGATATTGCCGGCGGTATCCTTGAGGAATCCGCCCTGCGCGAGCGCAACCGGCGCACCGTGCTCGGTGCCGATGCCGAGCACCGACACGCGCACGCCCGCCGCGCGCGCACGTGCCGCTGCCGCATCGGCATTCGCGCTCACGGTATCGGCGAGCAACACGACTTCGCCGTCGCGAAGACCGGCCTGGCGGATCAGTTTCACGCCGAGATCGATCGCGCGCCCCGTATCGTTGCCGGCCGCCGGCATCACCGATGGATCGAGCGAATCGACCAGATTTGCGACCGTGTTGGAATCGTCGGTCAGCGGCGCCACGACGAACGCATCGCCGGCATAAGCGATCAAGGCCGTTTGCGCATCGCCGCTGCGCTTGAGGATATCGGTGATCTTGTAGCGCGCGCGCTCGAAGCGACTTGGCTTCACGTCCTGCGCCAGCATGCTGTTGCCGAGTTCGAGCGCGATCACGCGCGCGGCCTTGTTCTGGAACAGCGGCTGTGGCAGGCGTTCCCAAGCCGGGCCGGCGAGCGCAATGCAGGCGAGTGTCCAGACCGCGGCCAACAGCCAGCGCGGGCTATGCACGGGCACCGAATCTTCATTGCGCACCAGCAGATGTTCGAGCAGGTGCGCATCGACCGCGCCGCGCCAGGCGTCCGCGTCCGCACCATGCAAACGCAGGGCACGCCAGAGCAGCGGCAGAGCCAGCAATGAGAGCAGCCACCACGGACGAAAAAAGTGGAAATCCTGCAAAATACCGCTCATCGCACTTGCTCCACGAGAGAACGATCCGCAGCGCGTCGAATCAGCGCTGGTCGATTCGCGGCAAGCACCGGCGCCAACCCGCCAATGAGTGCGGCCAACAAGGCCAGCGACAGCGGCCAATAGAACCATTCGTCGACCGGACGGAATTGCTGCTGCTTGTCCGCGCTGGGTTCGAGCGCGTCGATGTCGCGGTAGATCTGTGCCAGCTCGTTCGTATTGCGCGCGCGGAAAAAGTGGCCGCCGGTTTTTTGCGCCATGTCGTTCAGCAGTTTTGCATCCAGATCGGCGGAGGGATTGATCACGCGCGAGCCGAAGAAGCCGTCGTTCACGCGCATCGCCTCGGCGCCGATGCCGATGGTATAAATTTTCACATGCTCGGCCACGGCCAACTCGGTTGCCTTGGCCGGATCGAGTTCGCCGGCGTCGTTGACGCCATCGGTGAGCAGGATCAGCACGCGCTGATTTGCGGGGCGCTCACGCAAGCGTTTCACCGCCAGCCCGACCGCATCGCCGATTGCGGTTTCGCGCCCGGGCAGGCCGACCACTGATTCGTTCAACTGCTTGAGCACGGTGTCGCGATCGAAAGTCAGCGGAGTGAGCAGGTAGGCCTGGCTGCCGAACACGATCAGACCGATGCGGTCGCCCGCGCGGCGCTGGATAAAGTCGCCTGCGATGGCCTTGACCGCACCATAGCGGCTCACGGCTTGGCCGCCGATCTGCATGTCCGGCGTTTCCATACTGCCCGAGGCATCGACCGCGAGTAACAGATCGCGTCCGCTGCGCGGCAGTTGCACCGCATCGCCGATCCATTGCGGTCGCGCCGAAGCGGTGACGAGCAGCGCCCACGCCAGCAGCGCGAGGATACGTTTCCATCCAGCCATTGGATTGCCGCTAGGCGCGGCATCGAAACCGCTGAGCGCAATTGGCAAGCGCAGCGCAGCGCCCGCTTGCGTTGCCGCGGATTTAAGCACGCGCGCGACCAACCACGGCAGCGGTAATGCGGCGAACAGCCAAGGCCAAGCCCACTCAAGCATGTGCGGCCTCGCGTTGGAACGACCGGCGCACGGTGCGTCGCACAAGCGCGATCAGCGCGGGTGCGTCGTAGTCCGCCTGCGCGCGATACGGCGCCTCTATCAGCGCACGGCCGACGCCGGCGCTGAATTCATCGGACGCAATGCGTTTGTCCAGATGCTCCAGCCATGCGTCGCCCGTGAGCGAGGCGGACGCGGGCGCATCGGTCAAGCTCAGCCGACGCAGGAAGCCGGACAATGCGGCAGCCAGCGCGGGTGCGTCGCCGTGCGCCGCCGCGACGGTGCGATCGAACTCGGCCATCAACTCGCGCCAGCGGCGGCGCCGCTGCTTTTTTTTGTAAAAATATAGAAAGGTAAAAATGACTATGACCAAAGACAATGCGGCGAGCAGCCACCAACCCGGCGCCGGCGGCCACCACGACGGCGGCGGCGGCAGGTGGATATCGCGCAGTTCTGGGCCCTGTGCCGGATTCATCGCATTCACCCCGCTTTCCGGCGGCGCGCGTCGAACCCCAACAGGGTGCGCAGCACCGGCTCGGGCTCGGCGTGCGTATCGAGCACGGCCGAGTTGAGCGCGCGGCGCTTGAGTATGCCGACGAGCTGTTCGCGGCGTTCGTCGAACAACGCCGGCCAACGCGCGCGCGTGCGCTGTGCGGAAAAATCCAGCATTACCCGGCCGCTTTCGCTTTGCAGCGCGTAACGCGCGGGCGGCGGCGCACGATGTTCGATTGCGTCGCTGAGCAGTACGGCAGCCACGTCGCAATGATTGGCGAGCAGGGACAGCGCAGGCTCGGCAGCCGCGTCGCAATCGAAACCGTCGGTCAGCAGAATGATCTGCGTGCCCGGTCGCGCCAGGCGTTGCGCACGCTGCAGGGCCTGCGACAACGGCACGGTTGTGGTCATGTCTTTGGTGATCCCGTCCCACTCGACCAGCGCGCGCAGGCAGCGCAACGCGCCGCGTACACCGCCGCCCGGTTTTACTTCGGCATTGAGTCCGGGTCCATAACCGATCGCGCCAACCCGATCGCCGCTGAGCGCGATCGCCCAGGCGATCAGCGCCGCGGTGCGCGCGGCCTGCACCGACTTGAAGCGTACGCGCGTACCAAAGCGCATGCCCGGATTGCAACTGATCACGAGCAGCACGCTGCGCTCGCGCTCTTCCTGGAACAGTTTGGTGTGCGGCCGGCCGGTGCGTGCGGTGACGCGCCAATCCATCTGCCGGATATCGTCGCCGGGCTGGTAGGCGCGCGATTCGGCGTAGTCGACGCCGCGCCCGCGAAAGCGCGAGGCGTGCACGGCCGCGTGGCTGCCGCCGACGCGCTGTGCGAAACGCTCCAGCCGGTGTGCACGCAGGCGCATCGCGATCAGATCGTCGAGGGTGACTTGGATTGCGCTCATATCTGTTTGGTTCGAGAGCCGCTAACTGGTAGCCGAGAGCATTTCGCACTCCGGCTTCCGGCTACCGATTCCCGGCTACCGTCTCTTACGGCAACGGCACGCGATCGAGCAGCGCCGAGATCACCCGATCCGGCGTCACGCCCTCTGCCTCGGCTTCGTAGGTCAGCAGCACGCGGTGGCGCAGGACGTCGGCAGCGACCGCGTGCACGTCCTCCGGCGTGACGAAGTCACGCCCGGCCAGCCAGGCATGCGCGCGCGCGCAGCGATCCAGCGCGATTGTGCCGCGTGGACTCGCGCCGTACGCGATCCAGCGCGCAAGATCGTCGCCGTAAACTTTCGGCATGCGCGACGCCAGCACCAGCTGGACCATGTATTCCTCCAGCGCTGGTGCCAGATGCAGGTTCAACACTTCGGCGCGTGCGTCAAAGATTTGTGCCTGGGTCAGGCAGCGCTGCGGTACAACGGTCTCCCTCAGCGTCTCGCGTGCGCGATCGCGAGCGAATTTGAGGATCGCCGCCTCGGATGCACCATCGGGGTAGTCGATGCGCACATGCATGAGAAAGCGATCGAGCTGCGCCTCGGGCAGCGGATACGTGCCCTCCTGCTCGATCGGATTCTGGGTCGCCATAACCAGGAACAGCGGCGGCAGCGCATAGGTAGTGCGGCCGACGGTGACCTGGCGCTCGCCCATCGCTTCGAGCAGGGCGGACTGCACTTTGGCGGGCGCACGATTGACCTCATCGGCGAGCAGGAGGTTGTGGAAAATCGGGCCACGCTGGAATTCGAAACTGGCCTGCTGCGGGCGGTAGATTTC
>JAYTQX010000190.1:0-9848 GCA_043746455.1 Pseudomonadota bacterium | reverse complement strand
GGCGCCAGTCGCGCATAACCAGGGCCAGGCCAGTCACGGCGACAACAAGCACGACGACCACGACCACTGAGTAAAATTATCGAGCATGACTGCGCCGGGTCGCGGCTACGCGGCGGCGGGTGTCACGGTTACGCGCACCTTCAATTCGTGCTCGCCGCCGCCGAGGATGATGCCGCGCAAGGGCGATACGTCGCCGAAATCGCGGCCCCAGGCCAGGGTGATGTGGCTGAGGTCGGGGAGCACGTTGTTGGTCGGGTCGAAATCGACCCAGCCGTTTTGCGGACAGTGCACCGATACCCACGCATGCGAGGCGTCGGCGCCGATCAGGCGCGGCATGCCGGGCGGTGGGACGGTCAGCAGGTAGCCCGACACATAGCGCGCGGGCAGGCCGAACGCGCGCAGGCCGACGATCATCAGATGGGCGAAGTCCTGGCAGACGCCGTGGCGATTCTCGAGCACTTCGGCGAGCGGCGTGGCGATCTGCGTGGCGGTGTTGTCGAAGCGGAACTCGCTGTAGATCTTGCTCATCAGGTGCTGCACGGCGCGCAGCAGCGGCGTGCCGGGCGCGAAGCAGTCGCGTGCGAAATCGGCAAACTCCGCATCGAAGCGGATGAATGGCGATTCGTGACGATAGCGGTTAGCCTCTAGCGCTGACGGATGCGGTGCGTGGCCGGCAAGGTAGGCGTATTGCGCGGCGGCGTCTTCCCAGCGCGGCGAATCGTCGAGATTCAGTTGCGCAACGCGTGCGGCGACTTCGACGTCCATTTCGGCGACGACCAGCAATTCGCGATGCGGCTGATCGATTTCCAGCCGGGTGAGCGGATTGCCGAAGCAGTCGATCTCGTCGGTGCGGTGTGTCGGCGCGGGCTCGATGCGCAAGGCATGGCGATGGACTCGTTGATACGCCGTGTGTTGCGGCGCGAGGTGCAGCGCCTGGCGCGATATCGACACTTCGCTCGCGTAGCGATATTCGGTTTCATGCGTAACGTGGTAGCGCATGCGGCTAGGCATGCTGGCGTTCATGCGGACACCGTTGCGCGGCTGGCCGTATCGACATGCGCGAAATGGCGCAGCGCGAGCGTGTCGGAGGCCCGGCGCGCGCTGTCGGCGATGCCGGCGAGCATCGTTGCGAGTCCTTCCACGGCGTCGCCGTGCAGGCGCTCGCCGAACAACGAAGTTTCCAGTACCGAGAGGTCGCAGTCGGCGAGGCGCGCTTTCATTGCTGCAAATTCCGGCGCGCTGGAGCCGCCGAACGCCGCGTCGACGATCTGCAGGTGAAGGTGCAGTTCATGCGCCTGAAACAGCAGCGCGTGTGGATTGGCCGGATCGCAGATGATCAGGTCGAGCACCGGAATCAGTTGCGGCGACGCCAGATAACGCATGCGATAGGTGATGATGCTGTCGGCGAGTTCCAGCAGCCATTCCAGCGTCGCCGCGTCCGGCGCTCCGGTTTGTTCGCGGGCGCCGTGGCGCAGAACGCAGGCGAGCACGGCGGCGGTGAACTGCAGGCGTTCCAGGCGCCGCCCGATCATCAGGAAGCGCCAGCCGTCGTCACGCGTCATGTCATCGAGCGCGAAACCCGATAGCGCCGACACTTCCATCAGCAGGCGATTGAGCAGCTCCAGCGCGTTGCCCAGATCGAGCCCGCTCGGATCCAGCGCCTGGGTTTCACGTTGCACCTCCATCAGGCCGCGCCAGTTCTCCTGCGACAGGCGTCCGCGCACCTGCGCGGCGGACCACAGCAGGCGATTCAGGATGCTGGCGAGGCTGAACGGCGCTGCCGCGTCGGTGAGCGCGGCCATCAACGCCTGACGCGTGGACGCGTTCGACTCGATCAATTTCACGTGGTGGCAGACATCGAGCGCGGATTGCAGCGCGCCCGGCGTGGTGGCGCCGGCAGTGTCCACGTAGCGCGACAGCACCACGCGCAGCAGACGCGTGAAGTCGTCGCTGCGCTCGGAATAGCGGCCAACCCAGAACAGGTTTTCGATCATGCGCGAGGGCAGGAAGTCGTCCTTGCGCACGATGTCGCGCGCGCCGAGCTGGCGGTGGCGCAGCGTGTCGGCATCGGCGCTGCCGTCGGCCAGCACCCAGGTGTCCTTGCTGCCGCCGCCGCGCTGCATGGAGACGATACGCGCACCCGCGCCTGTGGCGATGCGCGACAGTCCGCCGGGCATCACGGCGTAGTTGCCGTTGCCGGTGGCGACCGCGAATGCACGCATGCTGATCGCGCGCGGCACGATATGCGCGTGCGTCGCGGTGCGTTGCCAGACCGGCGCCTGCGACAGATCGACGAGTTCCTGGGCGACCCAGAATTGAGGATGCGCCTCGATGCGCGCACGCAATTCGGCGAGGCGCGCGCGGTTGAGATTCGGCCCGAACAACGGCTCGACGCGGCGCGACGGGAATGCGCCCTTGACCACCAGGCGATCCAGCTCGCCCAGAGCCTCTTCGCGCACCGGCGCTTCCCCGCACCACCAGGTCGCGACCGCGGGCAAGGCGAGTTTTTCGCCGCGCATACGTTCGCAGATGCGCGGCAGGAAGCCGAGCAGGCCGGGCGATTCGAGCACGCCAGAGCCGAGCGCGTTGGCGATCAGCACGCGTCCGGCGCGCGCCGCGCCGAGCAGGCCGGGCACACCGAGCGCGGATTCGCCGCGCAGTTCGAGAGGATCGCAGAAATCGTCGTCGACGCGGCGCAGGACCGCGTGCACGCGTTTCAGGCCGCCGAGCGTTTTCATGTAGACGGTGTCGGCGCGCACGGTCAGGTCCTGGCCCTCGACCAGCGGCACGCCGAGCAGGCGCGCCAGGTAGACGTGCTCGAAATAGGTTTCGTTGAAGCGCCCCGGCGTCAGCAGCACCGACAGCGGCGCCTCGCCCGGGGGTGCGGGCGCGAGCTGCTGCAGTGTCGTCTGCAACGCGCGGATGAAGGCGGACAGATCCTGCACGCGCATTTCGTGGAACAGGTCCGGGAACGCGCGCGAGATGATGTGGCGGTTTTCGACGGCATAACCAGCACCCGACGGGGCCTGCGTGCGGTCGGCAAGCACCCACCACGCGCCATCCGGCGCACGCGCCAGATCGACGGCGTAAATGTGTAAAAATGTACCGCCAGGTGGTTTCAGGCCATGGCAGGGCCAGAGGAAATTATCGTGGCCGAAGATAAGTTCGGCCGGCAGCAGGCCCTCGGCGAGCAGGGTCTGCGCTCCGTACAGATCGGCGAGCACAGCGTCGAGCAGGGCCGCACGCTGGGCAACGCCGGCGGCGAGCGTCTGCCACTCGGCCGCGTCGATGATCTGCGGCAGCAGGTCCAGGTCCCACGGCCGATCAGTGCCCTGCGCATCGGCGTAGACGTTATAGGTGATGCCGTTCTCACGGATCTGACGCGCGACGAAATCGTGGCGCGCACGCATCTGCGCAGGATCCGCGCGCTCGATGCCGCTCAACATACGCTGCCAGGCGGGGCGCACGTTGCCGTGTGCGTCGATCAGTTCGTGATAGCGCAGCGGGTCGCGTTGATAGGCAGCTAGCAAGCTCGGCACGGAATCGATGTCGCTGGTCAACTCGGTCATTTTCGGAAAGTGGGCTCGCAACAGCGCATCGGCTTCAACATTGCCGAAGTGTACTCAAACATCGCGCATGCCGCGCAAGGCTCGACACTCACGCACCACGCAAATCCAGGGTGAACGGGAAATCCGGATTCACCACGGGCGGGCCGGCGTCGATGCGTCCGGGCGTGTGGCCGAAGCGGAAGAAGCGCGCGAGGCGCCGGCTTTCCGCTTCGAACGCGTTGATCGGGAATGTGTCGTGGCTGCGTCCGCCCGGATGCGCGACATGATACTGACAGCCGGCGATCGAACGCTGCGACCAGGTGTCGACCAGATCGAATTTGAGCGGCGGGTGCGCGTGGATCGTCGGATGCAGTGCCGATGGTGGGTGCCAGGCCTTGTAACGTACACCGCCGACGAACTCGCCGACCGTGCCGGTCGATCGCAGCGGTATACTTTTGCCGTTGCACACGGCGACATAGCGATCCGGCGCGAGACCGCTGAGCTTCAATTGCAGGCGCTCGACCGAGGAATCGACATAGCGCACGGCGCCGCCGGCCGCGCCTTCCTCGCCCATGACATGCCAGGGTTCGAGCGCGTGGCGCAGCTCCATCACGATTCCGCGCGTTTCGTAGTCGCCGACCTTGGGGAAGCGGAATTCGAAATGCGGGGCGAACCAGTCCTGCTCGAGCGCATAACCGGCGGCGCGCGTTTCCGCAATCACATCGGCGAAGTCCTGCTCGACGAAATGTGGCAGCATGAAGCGATCGTGCAGTTCGGTGCCCCAGCGCGCGAGACGCTGCGGCGCATACGGCGTCTGCCAGAAGCGCGCGACCAGCGCGCGCAGCAGCATCTGCTGGGCCAGGCTCATCTGTGCGTGCGGCGGCATCTCGAATGCGCGCATTTCGACAAGGCCCAGACGCCCGGCGGCGCCATCGGGCGAATACAATTTATCGATGCAGAATTCGGCACGATGGGTATTGCCGGTCACATCGATCAGCAGGTTGCGCAGCAAGCGGTCGAGCAGCCACGGCGGCACGTAGCCGCTGGCTTCAGGAAATTGGCGGAACGCGATTTCAAGCTCGTACAGCGCGTCGTTGCGCGCCTCGTCGACGCGTGGCGCCTGCGAGGTCGGTCCGATAAACAGGCCGCTGAACAGATAGGAAAGCGACGGATGGTTATGCCAATACGCCAGCAGGCTGCGCAGCAGATCGGGCCGGCGCAGGAACGGCGAATCCGTCGTTGTCGCGCCGCCGAGCACGAAATGATTGCCGCCGCCGGTGCCGGTGTGGCGGCCGTCGACCATGAATTTTTCCGCAACCAGTTTTTCCTGTCGCGCAGCCTCGTACAGGTGCGTCGTGCGCTCGACCAGTTCATCCCAGTTCGACGACGGATGGATATTCACTTCGATCACGCCCGGATCTGGCGTCACGCGGAACGAGTTCAGGCGCGGGTCGCGTGGCGGCTCGTAACCTTCGAGCAGCACCGGCGTGCCGAGCGCAGCGGCGGTGTCCTCGATCGCGCCGGCCAGTTCAAGATAATCGTCCATACGCGCAAGCGGCGGCATGAACAAGTATAAATGTCCATTTCTTGCCTCGGTGCAGAGCGCCGTGCGCGTGATCCAGCCAGCGGACTCGCCGAACAGCGCTGCGCGGTTTTCGTTTTCCTTGTCATTTCCGCCTTCGCTGGAACGACGAACAGAAGGCGCGTCACGACGAATGCCGAGAAACTGTCGGCGGATATCCACAGAGGGTGGCAACGGCTTGAACGCCTGCGAGGGATCGGCCGCGTGCACGAACGGATAATCGCCTTTGGCAACCCAGGGCTGCGAATCCAGCGGCAGTCGGTAGCCGAGCGCGGAATCGCCGGGCACCAGATAGCAACGCTCGCTGCGCAGGTACCACGGCCCGGTCTGCCACGCGCCCAGCGGCTTGGCCAGAGGGAACACATGCCCGGCGACGTGTCCGAGACCGCGCTCGAAGATGCGCATGAGGCGCTCGCGCTCGAGCGGATCGTCCAGACGCGGATCGGACGGATCGACGTTCTCCGGCAGGCGCCGTTCGCGCCACAGGTAATAGAACAGGTCCTCGAATGCAGGAAATATATGACCGGCGTCGAGGCTCAGGCGGCCGGCGACTTCGGCGAGAAACGCCGCGCCGACTTCGCTCGTGGCCTTACCGGGCTTTTTCTCGTCCGCGATCAGCGCCGGATCGTTCCAGATCGGCTCGCCATCGCGGCGCCAGAAACAGTTGAGCGACCAGCGCGGCAGGGGTTCGCCCGGATACCATTTGCCCTGGCCGAAATGCACCAGAGCGTTGGCCGCGTGTTTGGCGCGCAGTCGATGAAACAGCTCGGCTGCGCGCAGGCGCTTGGTCGGTCCTAGCGCGGTGGTGTTCCATTCCGCGCCGTCGGGGTCGTCAGCGGCGACGAAGGTCGGCTCGCCGCCCATGGTCAGGCGCACGTCCAGGCGTTCGAGATCGGTGTCGACCTTGTGGCCGAGCGCTTCGATCGCGCCCCACATTTCGGATGTATAGGGACGTGTGACGCGCGGCGATTCGCGCAGGCGCGTGACTCGCATGGTATGGGTGAACTCGACCTCGGACTCGTCCACCGCGCCGGTGATCGGTGCCGCCGAGCCCGGCTCGGGCGAACAAGCAAGCGGGATATGACCCTCGCCTGCAAGCAGGCCGGAGGTCGGATCGAGCCCGATCCAGCCCGCGCCGGGCAGATAGACCTCGCACCACGCGTGCAGATCGGTGAAATCTTTTTCCGGACCGCTGGGTCCGTCGATGGCCTTGACGTCGGCGCTGAGCTGAATGAGATAGCCCGAGACGAAGCGCGCGGCGAGGCCCAGATGACGCAACAGTTGCACCAGCAGCCAGGCCGAGTCGCGGCACGAGCCCGCCGCGGATTCGAGGGTCTTGTCCGGCGTCTGCACGCCCGGTTCCATGCGGATCAGGTAGCGCACGTCGCTGGCCAGGCGCCGGTTCAGATCGACAAGAAAGTCGTTGGTCGAACGCGGTGTGCGCGGAATCGAGTCAAGGTAGTTCTGCACGCGGGTTGTGGCCGGAATCTTCACCGTGTAGGCGGTGAGTTCGCGACGCAATGTATTATTGTATACAAAGGGAAATTTCTCCGCTCCCGGTTCGAGAAAGTAGTCGAACGGATTGAGCACGGCCATCTCGACGACCAGATCCACTTCGACGCGAAACTCGCGCGTCGGCTCCGCGAAGACCAGGCGCGCAAGATAGTTCGACTGCGGATCCTGCTGCCAGTTGATGAAGTGATTTTCCGGCGCGACATTCAGTGAATAGGCAAGAATCCGCATGCGGCTGTGCGGGGCCGGGCGCAGGCGCACGACTTGCGGCCCGAGATGCACGAGCCGATCGTAGCGATAATGCGTGACGTGATTCAGTGCGACATGGATGGACATTGGCTGGCTCCGGCCGGCGTGCAGCGGTGGCAGGGCATTGCGGATTGCCTTCCCGCCGATGCAACGATAACCGATTTGTGCACTGCAGCGTAAGCGTCACGAAAAACCACGGGGCCGACGCTCTATAATTCGTGCACTTGTCCGGCAGCAGCCGGGAAAATGGAAATCCCATCGCCATGAATGCGAAGCTCGTACCCGCCGATATCGCCGTGGATTCAGTTCTGGCCGTGCTGCAACCGACATTGAGCGCAGCGCAGAACCAGCAGGTGCGCTTGTTCGTCGGCCACTTTTTCAAACGCGTGGCGGAAGACGATATCGCCGCGCGTCCGGCGGAAACCTGGGCGGCACTGCTGCGCGGCCTGCTCGATTTCGTGCGCGTGCGCAAACCCGGCCAACCAGCGGTGCGCGTGTTCAATCCGACGCGTGACGACAACGGCTGGGAATCGACGCATACGGTGGTCGAGATCGTGACCGAGGACATGCCGTTTCTCGTCGATTCGGTCAGCATTGCCGCGCAGGCATCGCACCTGCTGCTGCACGGGGTGATCCATCCGGTGTACTTCGTCGCGCGCGATCCGGGCGGGCATATGCTCAGTCTCGCGGTGGACGACGCGGGCAGGGGCAAATCTGCGGCGCTGGCCGAATCGGTCATGCATGTCGAAGTCGATCGCCTGGCGGAGCCGGCCGAGCTGAAGCACCTGCAGCAGGCGCTCGTCGCCTCCCTGCACGATGTCGCTTGCAGCGTCGAGGACTGGTCGGCGATGCGCGTGAAGATGCGCGAAATCGCCGAAAGCCTCGGCAGCAAGAAACTGCCGCTGTCCGCCGAGGGCGTGGCCGAGGCGCAGGAATTTCTGCGCTGGGCGGCGGAAGATCATTTCACCTTCCTCGGTTATCGCGAATATCGCGTGGTCAAGGCCGGTGGCGACGAGGTATTGGAGGCGGTGGAAAAAACCGGCTTGGGCATTCTGCGCAAATCCGACCGCTCGCTGGCGCCGCGATCGCTCAAGTCGCTGGTCGCACACGACTTGCGCGTGTCGGGCACGGCCGACGCAATCATCCTGACCAAGACCAACGCGCGTTCGACCGTACACCGCCCGGGCCATATGGACTACATCGGCGTGCTCGAATTCAACGCTGCCGGCACGCCGACGGTCGAGCATCGTTTTCTCGGCCTGTTCACCTCGGGCGCATATACGCGCCGGCCGTGGGAGATTCCGCTGGTGCGGCAGAAGTACGAGGCAGTAATGAACCGCTCGGGCCTGCGCCGCGATTCGCATTCGGGCAAGACCCTGCGCAATATCCTGGAAACGCTGCCGCGCGATGAACTGTTCCAGTCCGGCGAGGACGAATTGTTCGCCACCGCGAGCGGCATCATGCATCTGCAGGGCCGCGCGCGCTCGCGCCTGTTCGTGCGCCGCGACAAGTACGGGCGCTTTTTTTCGTGCCTAGTCTTCATTCCGCGCGACCGCTTCACCTCCGATGTGCGCGCGCGCATCGAAACCCTGCTCAAGCGCGTGTTCCACGGCGAGAAACTCGATTCGGCCATCCTGCTCGGCGAATCCGCGCTGGCGCGCCTGCATTTGATCATCCGCCCGAAACCCGGCGACAAGCCGAGCTACGAGGTCGCCGATCTCGAGGCGAAGATCGGGCACATCGTGCGCAACTGGCACGACGAGTTGCGCGAGATCCTGCTGCAGAGACACGGCGAGGAGAAAGGCGGCAAGCTCGCCAGTCGATTCGGCAAGGCCTTGCCGGCCGGTTACATCGAGGAAATCACGCCGCATGTCGCAGCGACCGACGTTGAAAGCGCGGCGAGTCTGAAGGACGCCAACGACATTCGCATCTCGTTGTACCGTTCGCGCACGAAGGGTAACGACCTGCGCTTCAAGTTGTTTCGCTACGGCGCGCCGATCACGTTGTCCGAAGCGCTGCCGATGCTTGAGAACATGGGTCTGAAGATCCTGTCCGAGCACCCATACGAGATGGACCTGGGCGATTCGACGATCGTGGTTCAGGATTTCGACGTGGACGATGCGCTCGCGTCTCACTTCGACATCGACCTGATCAAGGACGCGTTTGCGACCAGCTTCGAGCGCATCTGGCGCGGGCAGGCCGAGAACGACGGCTTCAACAAACTGATCATGAGCACCAACATAGACTGGCGCCAAGTCGCGATGCTGCGCGGCCTATGCAAATATCTGCTGCAGACCGGCGTGCCGTTCTCGCAGGTGTATATGGAGGAGACGCTCAACCGCTATCCGCTGATCGCGGGCCTGCTGGTCGAGCTGTTCGAAGCGAAGTTCGATCCGACGCGCGAGACCCTGAGCAAGAGCGCGCTCGAGCAGGCAAGGAAACGCCTGCACAAGGAGCTTGAAACCCTGCTGCCGGAATCGATGGACAAGCATCACGGCGTGATCGTCGACGAACTGGTGAAAGCGCGCAGCGCGGCGCGCGAGGTGCAATATCAGGCGACGGTCGCGGCGATCAAGCTGCTGCTCGATCAGGTCGCCAGCCTCGACGAGGACCGCATCCTGCGCGCCTATCTCGGGCTGATCGGCGCGATGTTGCGCACGAGCTACTTCCAGATGCCGGGCGGCAAGCACCGCGAGTACATCGCGTTCAAGTTCGATCCCGCGCGCGTGACGGATCTGCCCAAGCCGCGTCCGTACCGCGAAATTTTCGTCTACGCGCCGCGCGTCGAGGGTGTGCATCTGCGCTTCGGGCCGGTGGCTCGCGGCGGACTGCGCTGGTCGGACCGGCGCGAGGATTTCCGTACCGAAGTGCTCGGCCTGGTCAAGGCGCAGATGGTCAAGAACACGGTCATCGTGCCGGTCGGTTCCAAGGGCGGATTCTTCGTCAAGCGTCCACCG
>JAYTQX010000189.1:0-5314 GCA_043746455.1 Pseudomonadota bacterium | reverse complement strand
GCCGCCGAGCATCTTGCCAGGCAGCGCAAGGTATCGCGCAGCCAACTCTATTCGGAAGCGCTTTCCGCATATCTGGGTTCGCGCGGTGCCGACGCGGTCACGGCAAAGCTCAATGCCGTTTATGACGCGGAGTCGTCGGGTCTGGATAACGTGTTGGCGCACGCGCAGTTTCAATCCGTAGCCGATGAAACGTGGTGAAATCTGGTGGGCGTCCCTGCCGGCTCCGGCAGGCTCCGGACCGGGAATGCGACGGCCGCTACTCGTCCTCCAATCCAATCCGTTCAATGAGAGCCGCATTGCCGCGGTCATCGTCGCGGTGATCACCTCGAATCTTGCCTTGGCTGAAGCGCCAGGCAATGTGCGTATCGGCAAATCCGATTCCGGCCTGGCCAAACCTTCGGTCGTGAATGTGTCGCAGGTTCTGACGATAGATCGAGCATTTCTTACCCAGCGTGTTCGCGCGCTGTCCGGCTCCACGATGCAACGCGTCGACGAAGGTCTGAGACTGGTCTTCGGCCTGTGAGCGCGACGAAAATATCATCGCCGTCATGCACACGCGCTAAAATACCGCTTACGCATTCGTTCTGAGCGACTGGAGCTGACTTTGGCATACACAACCGCTCACCTTGCCGCTTGCGCGCAAGCCATTGCGGCCACTGGCATCCGACTCGGAGCACACGGTCTGACCCCGGCGACGGGCGGAAATTTTTCCATGCGCCTGGACGACGCGCATGCCGCGATCACGATATCCGGTCGCGACAAGGGCACGCTGACGGCGGACGACGTCATGGTCGTGGACATGCACGGCCACGCGGTCGCTAGCGCGGCGCGGCCATCGGCTGAAACGCTGCTGCACACGCACGTCTATCAGCGCTTCGCCGGCGCGAACGCCGTGCTGCATACGCATTCGCGTGCACAGACGGTGGCCTCACGCCTGTATGCCGGCAGCGGTGTGATCCGCTTCGAGGGTTACGAACTGCAGAAGGCGATTGCCGGTCACACGACGCACGCATCGCAACTCGACCTACCGGTTTTCCCCAATACACAGCACATGCCGGAGCTGGTCGAAAAGGTGGATACTTGGATTGCCGCGGATAAGCCTCTATATGGTTATCTGATCGATGGACACGGCATCTACACTTGGGGCCGCGATATGGCCGAAGCCGAGCGGCATATCGAGACGTTTGAATTTCTGCTCAATTGCGAGCTGGACCTGCGGAAGTTGAGATCATGAGCGAACTGCGCATCTATTCCGAAACCGACGGCCGCGCGCCGTTGCACACGTTCACCCGGCATGCCGATATATCGCGCGAATTGAACACGGTCGGCGTGCGCTTCGAGCAGTGGGAGGCGTCCAAGCCGGTCGTGCCGGGCGCGAGCCAGGACGAGGTCGTCGCCGCGTATGGCGCGGACATCGAGCGCCTGCAGCGCGAGCAGGGCTACCAGGCGGTGGATGTGATCAGCCTAACACCCGATCACCCCGACCGCGCCATGCTGCGCCAGAAGTTCCTCAACGAACACACGCATTCGGAGGACGAGGTGCGTTTCTTCGTCGCCGGGCGCGGCCAGTTCACCCTGCATATCGGCGAGAAAGTATACGAAGTGCTGTGCATGCAGGGCGACCTGATCGGCGTTCCGGACAATACCAGGCACTGGTTCGACATGAGCGAGGCGCCCTACTTCGTCGCGATCCGCCTGTTCACCAACAAGGAAGGCTGGGTGGCGAATTTCACCGGCAGTGACATCGCCCAGCAGTTTCCGCGCCTGCACGCACGGCCGCTGGCGGCATGAGTTACCTAGACGAATCGCTGGCACCGGGCGAAGTGGTCGTCGCCCGCTTCGCGCTGCATTGGACGGCGAAGGGTCGCTTGATCCTCGGCATCGTCTTGATCCCAGTCGTGGTCGGCATCTTCATCGCGATCTACGAGTGGCTACGCCTGCGCTCGATCGAACTGGGCGTGACCAACCGGCGCGTCGTGCGCAAGACCGGAATCATGAGCCGCGAAACCGAGGAATTGCGTTTGTCGGCGATCGAAACCGTCGATCTGCATCAGACCACCTGGGGCCGCATGCTGGGCTTCGGCGACGTACGCGTGACCGGACGTGGCGAGAGCAACATGCTGCTTTCCCGCGTGCGCGATCCGATCGACGTAAAGCGCGCGATCGAATCCGCGTACGCCGCGAATGTGGAGCAAGGCGGTTCAGGGCCAAGACCTTGATCCGCGCGATCCTCACCGACATCGAAGGCACCACCAGTTCGATCAGCTTCGTCAAGGACGTGCTGTTTCCGTATGCGCGCAAACGCCTGCCGGCGTTCGTTGTCACCCACGCGGACAAACCCGGGGTCCAGCACTGGCTGCACGAGGCCGCACGCGAGGATGGCTTGGTCTCGGCCAGCCAGCAGGAGATCATCGACCTTTTGCTGCGCTGGACCGACGAGGACCGCAAGGCCACGCCGCTCAAGGCGTTGCAGGGATTGATCTGGGAGGAAGGCTATCGCAGCGGCGAATTTCGCGCGCACGTCTATGCCGATGTCGCGGAAAATCTGCAAAAGTGGAAAAAACAAGAAATATTCTTATATGTGTATTCGTCGGGCTCGGTCGCCGCGCAGAAACTGCTGTTCGGCCATTGCGATGCAGGCGACCTGACACCGCTGTTCTCCGGCTACTTCGATACCGAAATGGGCGCCAAGCGCGAAGTCGATTCCTATCGCCGCATCGCCACCGCGATCGGAGTCCGCGCGGACGAAATTCTGTTTCTTTCCGATATCGTCGAGGAACTCGATGCGGCGCGCGCTGCCGGCCTGCGCACCACGCTGCTCGCACGCGCACCGTCCGCTTGTCCTGCCGCGGGTGCACACCCGTGCGCCACCGATTTTTCCTCGATTACGCCGAACTGAGCCCTGCTACAATGCGCGCAGCGGTCGCCACCCATAGCGACACGCGCATGGATAGCCCGCGCGCCACATGAAACTCCGACTTCTCATCGCTTTCATTCTGGCCTTCGTCTTCGGCGCCCTGATCGCGGCGGGCACCCTGCATCCAGCGAAAGTAGCCACAGCCAACCCGCCTGCCGACGCGACCAAACCAGCGGGCACGGACGCTCCGGACGACAGCGCCGATCAGCATCCCGTGGCCTGGCCGGCAAGCGTCGGTTCTCCGGAACAGGTCATGTACGCGCAGGCGCAGCGCCTCAACGCAGCGCTCGCCAAGCTTGCGCCGCGTACCGAGGGCAAGACCAATCTGTACCTGATCCTGTTCGCCGGAGACGGCGAGGAAAACGTGTTTCGCAACGAAGTGGAATACGTGGAAACCCTGTTCACCAAGCGCTTCGCCGCGGCAGGCCACATACTGAGTCTGATCAACAACCCCGCCACCCTCGACAGCCGCCCGATCGCCAGTCTGTCGAACCTGGAAATCGCCATCGATGCGCTCGGCAAGAAGATGAATCCGCAGCAGGATGTGCTGATGGTCTTCATCACCACGCACGGTTCGCGCGAGCATGAGCTCTACGTCAGCCTGGACCCGCTGCCGCTCGACCAGATCGAACCGGAGGATCTCGCCGACCTGTTTTCCGACTCGCCGATCAAGCATCGCGTGTTCGTGATTTCGGCCTGCTACGCCGGCGGCTTCATCGATGCGCTGAAGAACGACGACACGATGGTTATTGCCGCCGCGCGCAAGGACCGCGCTTCGTTCGGCTGCGGCACGCAGTCGGAGATCACCGATTTTGGCCGCGCGTTTTTTGTCGAGGCGCTCAACCACACCGCGTCTTTTCCGCAGGCTTTCGCCGAAGCGCGCAAGCTGATCGATGCCTGGGAAACGCGCGATAGCGAAGAGCATTCCTATCCGCAGATATCGAGCGCGCCGAAAATCGAAGCCAGCCTCAAGGCGTGGAGCGAGGGCATCAAGCTGGGCGCACCGGTGCCGTTCGCTGCCCCGCCGCAGAATCGCCACTGGCCAGCGCCGGACAACCACAACCCGCAGGTCGTGGCGTACGCGCGACGCTGAGGTTCAATTCTTCAACTGGGGCTTACGGCTACGCGCGGCTAGGATTTCGTCAGCACTTTCAGAAAGCGATAATAAAACTCGACGCCGTCGTCGTAGGCCGCTATGCGCACGCGCTCGTCCCTGCCGTGCGCGCGCACATCGTCGCGATCGATCGCGATGCCGGACACGCCGTAGCTCGGAATCCCCGCGGCCATCGTGTAGATGCTGTCCGAGGCGCCGGTTTCCATCTCGGGCACGATCGGAATCCCCGGCCACATCTTGCCTACGACGACGTTGAGCGCGTCGAACACATCCTTGCGCGGCGGCGGCGGCGTCATCGCCTTCTTGTCCGGCGCGGTATCCAGCGGTTTCGCGGTCGCCGGGTCGATATAGCGCACGCTGAGTTTGGGTTCGTTGAAGATATGGACCAGATCCTGGCGCACCTCCTCGCGCGAATGACCCGGCAGGATGCGGCAATTCACGTTCGCCGTCGCGCGTTGCGGCAGCGCGTTGTTGGCATGGCCGGCGGCCAGCAGCGTGGTGACGCAGGTGGTGCGCAAAGTCGAGTTGTAGCGCGGATCCTGCGACAGGCGCGCGATCGCGCCCGCATCGGGCGGTGTTGCCAGCGCGGCCTTGATATCGCGACTGCGCGTACCGTCCTCGATCGTTTGCATATGCTCCAGCCAGACGCGCGTGACCGCATTCAACTCGAACGGAAACGGCGCTGCCTGCAGGCGGTTCAGTGCGCCGGTGAGTTCGTAGATCGCATTGTCCGGGCGCGGCAGCGAGCTGTGCCCGCCGGGATTGGTCGCGGTCAGTTCGAAATCCGCGTAGAGCTTTTCCGTCGCCTCGACATTCATCAACACCGGCTTGGCCGCGTCGGCATCGACGCCGCCCGAATCGGGATTGAGCGCGAACTCGGCGTCGATCAGATCGCGATGGTTCTTCAGCAGCTAGTCGACGCCGTTATCGGTACCGCCCTCTTCATCCGCAGTCAGGGCAAGGACGATGTCGCGGTCCGGCACGAAACCTTCTTTCTTGAAGCGGATCAACGCGGCCATCGCGATCGCATCGGCGCTTTTCATGTCCTGCGTGCCGCGGCCGTACCAGTAGCCGTCCTTCTCGGTTAACACGAACGGATCGGTGGTCCAGTCCTCGCGCCTCGCCTCGACCACGTCCAGATGGCCGATGATCAGCACCGGCTTGTGCTTGCCATTGCCGTGCAGGCGCGCGACCAGATTGCCGCGCTTCGGATTGGGGCCGACCAGGACCTGTGCGTCCTGCGCGGCAAACCCTGCATCGAACAATTGCTTCTGCATGGCCTT
>JAYTQX010000188.1:0-4598 GCA_043746455.1 Pseudomonadota bacterium | reverse complement strand
CCAAGGCGATGCGGGAACTTCGGCGGCATACGTTCGCCTCCTCGCTCGATGCGCTGCAGGCGCTGTCGGTATCCGTAGAAGACATGCAACGGGAGACCGACTATCTGCGCACCGCGCGAATCGCGACCAAGTCGCTGCGCGTGATCGGCTCGGAGATCGCTGCACATCTGGCGGCTGAGCTGATCCACTCGCGAACGTGGTTCGAGTGCGAACAACTCGACCGCGAGAAATGGCATTTCGCGGTCGCCCCGGCGGGATATGCACACCTCACGGCCTTGCACGGCGAACTGCTCTGTTCGCGGAATGCTTGAGCGCGAGCGTTGCCGTCGGCAACGCTGACGACAATCAACAGTTCCTTTTGAGTGCGCCAACGTACAGACCTTCCGTCGGCAACACGCGTACCCTGCTGATTGCAACATCACCGCGGGCACGCGGCAGAAACAAACCAGAACGTGCCCACTCTTGCAGCAGCCCGCACGCATCCCGACACACCTTCAGGAAGAAAAGCATGACAACTGAAAAGATCAAATCGGCGACAGCCGATGCCGCAGCCAAAATCCACAACGGCGTGGACACCGTGGAGAAAAAAATCGACGCATCCGCCGACGCATACAGCTCGCATCTGGCATCGATCGAAGCACAATTGCGCGACGCCGGCGATCGCATTTTGGTCAACGCGAAAGAAATCACCGACACCGCCGGGAAACAGATGCGCGCCAACCCCGTCGCCGCATTCGGCGTGGCTTTCGTGGCCGGCATTGCCGTTGCGCGCCTTCTGCGCCGTTGAGCCGCGCCGAGCGCATCGCATGAAACGCAAGCCGAGCGCCGCCGCGCGTGTGCATCTGGCCCAGGCAGAGCTTGCCGCCGCCGAATGCGAGTTGATGAAGAGTGCACAACCGTGGCGACGGCGCCTGCAACGACATCGCAACACTCTCACCCTGGTCAGCGGATTTGCCACGGGCTTGGCGCTGACGATTTTTCCGCCGCGATGGTGGGCGAGCGCGGGCGCGGCGGTGGGCGCAATCGCCGCGACTACCGCTCGCTCCGCGTTGACCCCTGCGATCATCGGCGCCGTACTTTCGCAGGCGCTGCGCAGCAAAAACGTCAGCCCGACACCTGCGCCGTCAACCGAGATCGGATAGATCGACCAGGATGCGGTCACCACTGCGTCCGCTGCGGCAATAGCCCACGCAATTCCAGTTCGGTCAGATTGCGCCATTGGCCGACTTTCAGGGCGCCGAGTTTGATATTGACGATGCGCACACGGCGCAGCTGGGTGACGCGGTAACCGAACGCATCGGCCATCAAGCGGATCTGCCGGTTCAGGCCTTGCGTGAGCACAATGCGGAAGCCGAACTTGGCGATGCGTGCGGTCTTGCACGGCTTGGTGATTTGTCCGTGTACGCGCACACCGCGCGCCATGCCGGTGAGAAACTCGGGCGTCACGGTCTTGTTGACGCCAACCAGGTATTCCTTTTCGTGGGCGTTTTCCGAGCGCAGGATTTCGTTGACGATATCGCCATTACTGGTGAGCAGGATCAAACCTTCGGAATCCTTGTCGAGCCGTCCGATCGGGAAAATCCGCTCCCGATGGTCGACGAAGTCGACGATATTGCCCTTGACATCGTGTTCCGTCGTGCAGGTGACGCCGACCGGCTTGTACAGCGCGATATACACATGCCGTCGCCCCGCACCCGCCGCGCGGCGCGGCAGCAGCGGCTGGCCATCGATCAGGACTTCGTCGCCCTCCTCCACCTGGCTGCCGATGCCGCCGGGTTTGCGGTTGAGCATGACGCGCTTGTCGGCGATCAGCCGGTCGGCCTCGCGGCGCGAACAGAAGCCGGTTTCGGCGATGTGTTTGTTCAGACGCATTGCCCGACGGCACCTTCACTGCGGGAACGTGAAGTTTAATACGCCGTCGTCAGGCCGCCTGCCTTTATCGCTTCCATGTGTGCAGCGGATGGTACATGCGCATTGCCGGCGGCCGTTGCATCTACAATGGCGATCGGCGCTCCCCGACTCATTCCATGCTGACTTTTCTGCCGACATTCATCCGCTTGCCGCTGGCGCTCCTGCTGGTGGCGCTGAATGTCCTTGCGCACTCCGCGGTACTGCTGGCCCTGGCGGTGGTCAAGGCGCTGGTGCCGATCGCCGGTTTCCGCCGTCTGATTTCAAGCGCGCTGGTGGCGATCGCCGAGCAGTGGATCGCGGTGAATGGCTTTCTGTTCGCCTTGCTCACGCGCACGCGCTGGATCGTCAGCGGCGCGCAGGCGCTCAATCGCGAGGGTTGGTACCTGGTGCTCAGCAATCACCAAAGCTGGGTCGATATTCCCGTGCTGCAGCGTACCTTCAACCGGCGCATTCCGTTTTTGAAGTTCTTTCTCAAGCAACAGCTAAAGTGGGTACCCGTCTTGGGCCTCGCTTGGTGGGCGCTCGACTTTCCGTTCATGCAGCGCTACTCGAAGGAAACTCTGGAGCAACATCCCGAGCTGCGCGGCAAGGACAAGGAGGCCACGCGCATCGCCTGCGAACGCTTTCGCGATTTGCCGGTGTCGGTGATGAACTTCGTCGAGGGAACGCGTTTCACGCCGGAAAAACATGCGCGGCAAGCCTCGCCGTTTGCGCATCTGCTGCGCCCGCGTGCGGGTGGCGTCGCCTTCGTGCTGGAGGCGATGGGTGGGATCCTGCAATCCATCGTCGACGTGACCATCGTCTATGCGGACGGCCCGCCCACGGTGATCGATCTGCTTGCCGGGCGCGTGCGCGAAGTGCGCATCCACGTGCGCGAACTGCCGATACCGGCTGATCTGATTCATGGCGATTACGAAAACGACGCGCCATTCCGTGCGCGCTTTCAGGACTGGATCAACGGGCTGTGGGCGGAGAAAGACGCGCTCATCGCCGGCAAGCTTGCTGTACCTGAGCCGGCCAAGCCGCTATAAACGGCAACGCCATGCGCACTCCACCTGTTTCTCAATCACCGATGTCGTAGGGGATAGTCGTGAACTCCATACCGCTGTTGCGCTCGGTCGCCTTGTTGGACGGCTTGTCGGACGACGATCTTGCTGCCCTCGCAAGCGAACTGGTAATGAGAACCTTTACCGCCGGCGAGAGGATCTTCGTCCAGGGCGATATCGGCAATGCGATGTACATCGTGCAAGACGGTTCGATCAACATCTATCTGGGCGAGGACGTGGCGGGCAGAATATCGCTGCAGGACCTCGGGCCCGGCAAGTTTTTCGGCGAGTTGTCGATGTTCGGCAAGAAACCACGCAGCGCCAGCGCGCGCGCGGTAACCGACACCGTTCTGCTCGAATTGCAGCATGCGACGCTGGAAAGCTTCCTCGATCGCCGCCCGCGCGCGGCGATGGCGATCCTGCACACGATCAGCGAGCGCCTGCGTGAAACCAATTCGCTGCTGTCGGCACGCGCCGCCAGAAACGCCTACGCGGAAATCGAGCAGAACCTTTCCTGGAGCGACCATCTTGCCGACCAGGTCGCCGAGCTGAACGGCAGCTGGAAGTTCATCCTTCTGATCGTTGCGATCACCGCCGCGTGGTGTCTGGTCAACAGCAATTACTGGATGGATGCGCCGCCCGATCCCTACCCGTACCAGTTCTTCAATCTCGCCCTCGCGATTCTCGTCGGCCTGCAGGGACCGCTGATCGTCATGAGCCAGAATCGCCAAGGGCGCAAGGACCGCGCCAACGCCGAATCCGACTATCGGGTCAATCTCAAGAACGAGGTCAATATCGAGATCCTCATACGCGAGCTGCGCGAGTTCCGCGAAGAGGCGAAGCGCTCGCGCGATCACCGACCCTGAGTTCTGTGCGGCTTGATCACGCGCGGAGCGGGTGTGCCGGGAAGCGTTTGTGGCGAACCTGGATCAGCGCGAGCGCCCGCAATTCACTCTGATAGATCCAACCCCAAGTATTCGTCGCGGACGCCCGCCGTTGGCTTAAGCACTGCACAACTGTGTGCGCTGGCGTACGGAGACGGTCGCACACTCGGCGTAATGATGGGTTGGTCCCACAAAGGAGAAAAATTATGTCGACTAGGCTTATAGGTATTGGCGTCATTTTCGCGGCGGCAAGTCTTGCGCCAATTGCAGTTGCACAAGCGCAGGAAGACCGGCATGGGGAAGGCGAGGCGATCGATTGCATGAGCCGAGACCATGCTCATGAGCGTTGTGACGTGACTTGGCGCGACGCACGGCTTGTTCGCCAACTTTCCGACACGCGCTGCGTCCGCGGCGAGAATTGGGGTATCGATCGCCAAGGCATATGGGTGGATCGCGGTTGCTCCGGACGTTTCGTCGCCGTTGGTGGCCACGACCGCGATGGTGAGCGTGACCGCGAATACGGACGGGCGGACGAGTCCGCTGGCTGGCAACCGGCTCCAAGCTGGAATCGGCGATTTTCGGTCAGCTGCGAAAGCCAGGACGGACGCGATCATTTCTGCCAGGTCGACCTGGGTGGTGGTGGCCGAGCGTCTCTTGAGCGGCAGCTCTCCAAAGCATCTTGTATCGAGGGCGAGACTTGGGGCTCGAACCGCGCCGGTGTCTGGGTAAACCAGGGTTGTCGCGGAGTTTTCTCCAT
>JAYTQX010000187.1:0-1633 GCA_043746455.1 Pseudomonadota bacterium | reverse complement strand
GCCAGTGTCCCTGCCGGCGAATTTGAGCGCAATCTGGCACAGCACCTCACAGCCGACCAGACAGGCCCAGGCAAGCAGGACCGGGCTGCGCGAGACCTTTGTGAACGTAGACACCTGTCTTGTGCGCGTTGCATCCAAGGCGACCGAGGGCGATTGACTGGCAGAAGGGGGATTCAACGCGGCGAGCTCGGCATCAAGGCGGTCGAGTCGAAACAGGCGCTCCATTGTGGCAAACAGCACATCGAGCGCGCGATTGCGATGCCGGTACCAGATCCAATTCGCACTGAGCCGGCTGCCGAGGCGCAGTTTCTCGCGGTGCAATCCCTGGCCGGACTGCTACAGCGCAATGCCGTGTGCGATGCAGTAGCGAACATTCCCGATCCAAGTATAGAAATATAAATTGTACCGATGCGCTATGGCATAGTCCATGCCGAGGAATTTGTCGAGCAGGCGCTGCCCATCGTGCTGCCCGGCTTCGGCCCAGAGCTCATCCTGCGCGGACGCGGCATCCTTGGCGGCGACAATCTGCACGCGCCGCGCGCCTGCGATTTCTTCCAGTTTGCGCAAAAGTATACAAAGGAGACGAAGTTTTTCCGTGCCTGTTATGCCGGGCACGAAACCGAGGTGGCAGGTCTCGCTCACCGGCGAGCCGAGCGCGAGCAGACGTTGGCTGAGCAAGCGCGGCAACAAACGCAAAACCGCTTCGGTTACGCGGCACAGGCCGCCCTGCAACGTGGTATCGAGCTCGTAGGTGGTGACGACGCGGGCACGGCCGCGCGCAGTTCGCCGTTGTCGCGGATGCCGAAATACAGCCATTCGAAATCCGGCATGCCGGATTTTTCCACCGCCAGATAATAGGCGTGATCTTTAAGCTCGCCGGGAAACAGCCGATTCCATTCGTCGCGGCCGAAGGCCCCGATCGAAGTGGCGACGACGATGTCCATTATTCGGCGGCGGCAAGCACCTGCGCACGCTCGGGCATGTGCACGAAGCGGGTGTTGGCGATGTGGTTGAAGAAACGCGTGGAACGCTCGATGACCTGGTCGCGCTCCTGATCGACGGTGATCATGTGGTAGCTGTTTTCCAGCAGCACCGTCTCCACCGGACCGCCCACGCCGCGCACGACGATGCGCACATTTTTCAGGCTGGCGACGTCGTCGTCCTTTGCGTGCACGACGAGACAGGGCGTCTGGATCGAATGCAATTGCCGGCGTACAAGAAACGACAAGCGATAGAACTCGGCGAGCGATGGCCACGGGTTGCCGGCGAGTCCACCGGCCGCGCTGTCGCCGTTGAGCATGCTACCGGCGATGCGCTGGCGGATGCGCTCGTCCTTGATGCCGTAGGGGAAGCATTCGTGGAATTTACGATGTCGGCCAAATCCCAGGCTGGTCACCAGCGGCAACATGAAAGACAGCTTGCCGATCCACGGAATCGTCCAGCCGTCGTAGAAGAACGTGGTGCCGAACAGGCCAAGACCATCGACCTCGTCGGGTCGGTCGGCGGCGAGCTTGAGCGCGAGCAGTGCGCCCATCGACAAGCCGGCGACGAACATGTGGTCGACGTCCTGACGCAGGCGGTCGGCCGCGGCGCAAACGCTGCGGTACCAGTCGTGCCAACCGGTCTTGAGCAA
>JAYTQX010000186.1:0-4037 GCA_043746455.1 Pseudomonadota bacterium | reverse complement strand
TCTGGGGCTGGCGAGGGTTGGCTAGTGTAGGGGCGCCGCGGCGCGCGCGCCATGCGCTGATGGTATCGAAGCGCTTGCTAAGGTTTTGCAAACCTCCGGTCCCTGGCCTTAATCCAGGCGCTTGCGCGTGCGCAGCACGGCAATGGTCAGGGTTACCGCGCAGAACGCGGCCAAGGCGGCGAGCTCGGGCCACAATTCGCTCAGATGCGCCCCGCGCAGCATGATGCCGCGAATCAGGCGGACGAAATGTGTCATCGGAAAAATTTCCGCGAAGTATTGTGCCGGGCGCGGCATGCCTTCGAACGGAAACATGAAGCCGGAGAGCAGGATCTGTGGCAGAAACGTGAAGAACGCCAGCTGCATCGCCTGAAACTGGCTTTGCGCAAGGGTCGAGATGAACACGCCCAGCGACAGCGAGGCGACGATGAACGCCAGCGCGGCGCCGTAGACATCGAGCAGCGGTCCGCGAATCGGTACCTGGAAAATCGCCACGCCGAGCACCAGCACGACCGTAACCTGCACCAGGCCGATGCCGACGAAGGGCAGCACCTTGCCGATCGTCAGTTCGGCCGGCGATACGGGCGTCGCGATCAGGAATTCGAGATTGCCGCGCTCGCGCTCGCGCACGATCGCCATCGCGGTGAACAGCACCATGGTCATGGTCAGGATCACGCCGATCAAACCCGGCACCGTGTTCACCGGCGCGCGCCGCTCGGGATTGTAGAAGTTCACGATTTCCACATTTCGCGCGGGCAACGCCTGGCCCGGATTGATCAAGGCCTGCAGCGGCAGCAGCGCCAGCTGCGCCGCAGCCTGTTGCACCGCCTGATCGGAACCGTCGACGACGATCTGCAACGGTGGCCGCGGCCACGGCCGCGCGTCGCTGGTTTGCTCGATCAGCCGGCGCTCGAAATCGGCCGGAATCAGCAACGCCGCGCTGATCTTGCCCTCGCGCAGCAGCGTGTCGAGTTCCTGCGGCGTCTTCACGAAATAGCGAAAGTCCATCACCGCGGTCTGGCCGAGCGCGGCGACGACTTCGCGCGCGTGTACGGTCTGCGCCTGATCGAGGACCGCAGCCGGCAGATGGCGGATGTCCATATTGATCGCATAGCCGAACAGCAGCAGCTGCATGGTCGGAATGCCGACGATCATCGCGAACGTGAGCCGGTCGCGGCGCAGCTGGCGCAGCTCCTTGATCACGATCGACAGCAGGCGGCGCAGATTCATGGCGGCGCATCCGCGTGCGCGGCGGGCGCGGGCCGTTTCTGCGTCGCCGCAACGAACACGTCTTCGAGGTTCGCCGCCACCGGCTGCAGGTGCGCGACGATTCCCGCCTGCTGCAATCGGCCGTCTATGCGTTCACGCTGCTCCGCACCCGCCTGCGCGAGCACGCGCAACTGCGCGCCGATCTGCGCCATCGCCATGATTCCGGGCAGACCCTGCAACGTGGTCTGCACACGCCGCGGGTTGTCGCACTCGGCCAGCAGAACCTGACCCGGCAGCGCGTCGCACAGCTCGCGCGGGCTGCCGTCGGCGACCAGTTTGCCGTGATCGAGTATCGCCAGCCGATGACAACGCTCGGCCTCGTCCATGTAGTGCGTGGAAACCAGGATCGTCGTGCCGACATCGGCGAGCGCAAACAGCGAATCCCAGAACTCGCGCCGCGACTGCGGATCGACCGCCGAGGTCGGCTCGTCGAGCAGCAGCAGCTCGGGTTCGTTCAACACCGCGGCAGCCAGAGCGAGGCGCTGTTTCTGCCCACCCGACATGGTGCCCGCCAACTGATCGCGCTGCTCGTTGATCCCGTAGCGATCGAGCAGCTCGGCGATCCGCGTTTTCGCATGCGCACGCGTGAATTCATGCACGGCGGCGACGAAGTCGAGATTTTCGAACACGGTCAGATCGTCGTAGAGCGAGAACTTCTGCGTCATGTAGCCGATGCGCCGCTTCAAGGCCTCGGCCTGTTGCGGGATCTTGTAGTCGAGCACGCTGATATCGCCGCTGCTCGGCAGCAACAGGCCGCAGAGCATGCGGATCGTGGTCGATTTGCCGGAGCCGTTGGGCCCGAGAAAACCGTACACCTGCGCGCGCGCCACGGTCAGATCGATATGATCGACCGCGACCAGATTGCCAAAGCGTTTGGTCAGACCGCGCGCGACGATCGCATCTTTTTTCGGTCCCTCCCCTGCTTTCGGGCCAACGGACGCTAGGGAGCCGGCCAGCGACGACATCTCACTTGTCCTTGAGGGCTTGGCCGACCAGCAGCGTCGCCTGACACGGAATTCCCGCCGGCAGATCGCGCGCCGTAGCCGCATCGAGCTCCAGCTCCGCACGCCAGGCCAGCCGGCTCGCATCGTCGCCGCTCAGGGCGTAGTAGGGCGTGAACGTGGCCTCGCTCGCGATGCGCACGGCGGTCGCGGTAAACACCTGCGCCACGCCATCCACACGCACGCTGAAGCGCGCGCCCTGCTGCAGGCTCGCGCGCACGGGTTCGGGCACGAACACACGCGCATACGGTGCGTCGCCGACCAGCAGGCTGACCACGCTCGCACCCGCCGCGGGCCGATCGCCCAGTTTGAACGGCAGCGTGTCGACGTGTCCCGCACGCGGCGCACGCACGCTCAAGCGCTGCAACGTGACCTGCAACTGCGCCAGCGTCGCCTGCGCCTGCGCCTGCGCGGCTTCGCCCTGGGCCAGATCCTCGGGCCGCGTTCCATGCAGCAATTCGGCGAGATTGGCCTGCGCCGCATTCGCATCGGCATTGGCCTGGCGCAGCGCGGCGTCGGCGTTGTCCAGATCGGCCTGGCTGATGAGTCCTTTCTTGCGGATTTCCGCCGCGCGGTCGCGCGCGAGTCTGGCGTTGAGCGCAGTCGCCTGCGTACGCGCGAGCGCGGCGCGCGAAGCGTCGATGGTCTCGATGCGTGCGCCATGACGCAATTCGTCGAGCGCGGCGGTCAGGCGCTGCACATCGGCCTGTGCCGCATCGGCCTGCGCCTGCGTGCGGCGCGCATCGAGCGCGAGCAGCAACTGGTCGGCGGCGACGTGATCGCCTTCCTTGACCAAGATCTGCACGATCGGCTCGGATACTTCGGCCGGCACCGCGATGCGATCCCATTCCAGCGTGCCGAGCAGCGGCGCGGGTCCGCTGTCGCGCGCGCAGCTCGACAACGCCGCGAGTGCGCACAAGGATAAAAGTACACTAAATTTTCGGTTTCGCATGCGGTTTCTCCAACATGCCATCGAACAACGTGAGCGTATGCTCGATCAGCACATCCCAGCTCGGCGCACCGTATTGCATGGATTTCATCTGCGCCTGGCGCGCACGGATCGCCTTCATGACCGGCTCGGGCATACCGTTGAACGTGGACAGCGCGACTTCGCGCCAGACCGGGGCGGCGGCGAATGGAAATACCGCGAGGCTGATCAGCGAAATGCCGGTCAGCAGCGGATTGAGATCGGAACGGATTTCGCCTCGCCGTTGCGCTGCGTCGATCAACATCAGTGTCTTGGGTGAGATTACAGCGGCAAATTGCGCCTGCATGTTCTCGCGCAGCGAACCGCCCTCGCTCAGCACCTCGCGCACCATCAAGCGCGGCATCCACGGATTTGCGGCCAGATTGCGCATATGCGTTTCGAGGAACTTGCGCAAGGTCGCGCGCGGGCTCGGCAACGGCGCCAGCAGCGGCGCCACCGACACCGCGACGAACGGCGCTACGCGTTCGGCGAGAATCGTTTCGACCAACGAGCCCCTGCTCGCGAAGTAGTAGTGCAGCAGCGCCGGCGTGACGCCCGCGCGTAGCGCGATCGCGCGCAACGGTGTCGCCGCGATGCCACGTTCGGCGTACAGCTCGATCGCGCTGTCGAGCAGACGGCCTCGCAAGTCCACCCCCCCAGCGGCCTGCGGCCGCCCGGGGCGACGCGCCGGCTTGCGCGCGGGCGCAACCCGGGACGGCGGATGCGCTGATCGTGGTCGGCTCTTCGTGCTCATGCGTCGATTATAATTAAACATATAATTAATTCAAGACAGGCTCTGCGTA
>JAYTQX010000185.1:0-11247 GCA_043746455.1 Pseudomonadota bacterium | reverse complement strand
CGTCTTCGACCTCGAAGCGCAGATGCTTGACGCTGCGGCCGTGGCGGCGCACGAGTTTCAAGGCTTCGATGCCGACCTTGATGTGCTTCTCGACATAGTTCGCGGTGACGGACTTGTCGCTCGCTTCGGTCTTCACGCCTTCGGGAATCATCGGCTGATCGGAGACGAGCAACAACGCGCCGGACGGAATTCGGTTGGCGAAACCGGCGGCGAAGATCGTCGCGGTTTCCATGTCCACTGCCATGCTGCGCGTGCGGCGCAACAGGTCCTTGAAACCTTCGTCGTGTTCCCAGACGCGGCGGTTGGTGGTGTAGACGGTGCCGGTCCAGTAGTCGTGGCCGAGATCGCGGATCATCGTCGATACTGCGCGTTGCAGCTGGAACGCGGGCAACGCGGGCACCTGCGGCGGCAGATAGTCGTTGGAGGTGCCCTCGCCGCGGATCGCCGCGATCGGCAGGATGAAATCGCCGATCGCGTTCTTGCGCTTCAAGCCGCCGCACTTGCCCAGGAACAGCGCGGCCTTCGGCGATATCGCGCCGAGCAGGTCCATCACCGTGGCCGCGTTCGGACTGCCCATGCCGAAGTTGATCAGGGTGATGCCGTCGGCGGTCGCATTCGGCATCGGCCGGTCCGCGCCATGCACCGGCACTTCGTTCCACTTGGCGAACATGTCGACGTAGTTGCCGAAGTTGGTCAGCAGGATGTGCTCGCCGAACTCATCCAGCGCAGTGCCGGTGTAGCGCGGCAGCCAGTTTTGCACGATCTCTTTTTTGTCTTTCATTGCGTTTTTCCGCCTTGGTTGCCGATGACGACACATCGGCGGGATGACAGGTCTCGATTCGCCAGGCGCAAGTTTAGTCCATAGAGTCCTTCCTCCGCGAAGCGGGGGAAGGTGGCGCAGCCGGAAGGGGGCGCTTTTTTGACCTTCGGATGACCGGCGCACAATGCCTCGATATTCGATTTGCCCCCTTTCGCCCTTCGGGCACTTTCCCCCGCACGCGGGGGAAAGAACTACATTTCGCATCGCAGCGCAGCTTTGCTTTTCCGCCGTCGCGGGGGATGATCGGGTTCGAATACAAAAACCACCGTCATCCCGGCAAAGGCCGGGATCCAGCGACTTTGATTCTCAGGTGAATGCAAGACACTGGATTCCGGCTTTCGCCGGAATGACGAGCCAGGAGCAACCTGCTCGGGAGTCACCATGCTCGTCACCTTTTTTCTTGCGCTGATCATCCTCGTCACCTTGCTGTTTCTGGGCCGAGGCTTTCTCGGCTGGCTTGCCGCCGCCGGCATCTGGCTGATCGGCTGGCGCGCGACGGGCGTGGCCTCACCCCTGCTGTTCGATATCTGCGTGATCGTGCTGATCGTGCTCGCCCTGCTGTTCGGCGTGCCCGTTATCCGGCGCATGGCGATCACGCGCTTCATCATGCCGATCTTCGCCAAGGTGCTGCCGCGCCTGGGCGAGACCGAGCGCATCGCGCTCGCAGCCGGTACCGTGTGGTGGGATGCGGAATTGTTTTCCGGCAAGCCCGACTGGAAAAAGCTGCTCGATTTCCAGCCGCAGAAATTGACCGCGGACGAACAGGCGTTTCTCGACGGCCCGGTCGCCGAACTCTGCGCGAAACTCGACGACTGGCAGATCAATCAGTTGCGCGATCTGCCGGCGAACGTCTGGGCGTTTCTCAAGGCCAAGGGTTTCTTCGGCATGATCATCCCGAAGGAATTCGGTGGCCACGGTTTTTCCGCGATTGCGCATTCAAGAGTCGTCACGCGCATCTCGTCGCGCTCGGTCGCTGCCGCGGTGACGGTGATGGTGCCCAACTCACTCGGTCCGGGCGAGTTGCTGCTGCACTACGGCACCGACGAGCAGCGCAAGTACTATCTGCCGCGCCTGGCCAAAGGCGATGAGGTTCCCTGCTTCGGCCTGACCGGGCCGGAGGCCGGCTCCGACGCGGCGGCGACACAATCCGAAGGCGTGGTCGAAAAGCGCATGATCGATGGCAAGGAAGTGCTCGGCCTGCGCCTCAACTGGAAGAAACGCTATATCACGCTCGCCCCGGTCGCGACCCTGATCGGCCTCGCCTTCCGTATCAAGGACCCCGATCACCTGCTCGGCGACAAGGAGGACCTCGGCATTTCCTGCGCGCTGGTCACGGCCGATCTGCCCGGCATCGAGATTGGCCAGCGCCACGACCCGATGGGCGTGCCCTTCATGAACGGACCGATCGTTGGCAACGACGTGTTCGCGCCGCTCGACTGCATTATCGGTGGCCGCGAAGGCATCGGGCAGGGCTGGCGCATGCTGATGGAATGTCTGGCGGCCGGCCGTTCGATTTCGCTGCCTGCGCTCAGCGTCGGTGCCGCACAGATGATGACGCGCATCTGCGGCGCGTATGCGACGGTGCGCGAACAGTTCGATACGCCGATCGGCCGCTTCGAAGGCATCGAGGAACCGCTGGCGCGCATCGCCGGCAAGACCTACATGATGAGCGCGACGCGCACGCTCACCTGCGGCGCGCTCGACGCGGGCGAAAAGCCCGCGGTGCTGTCGGCGATCGCGAAAGCCTATCTGACCGACGGCATGCGCGAGGTCGTCATCGATGCGATGGACATCCGCGCCGGCTCGGCGATCCAGAAGGGACCGCGCAACTCGCTCGCGCGCGCTTGGGATGCGGTGCCGATCGGCATCACGGTCGAAGGCGCGAACATCCTCACGCGCTCGATGATCATCTACGGTCAAGGTGCGATCCGCTGCCATCCGTTCGTGCAGAAGGAAATCACCGCAGTCGCCAACAACGACCTGAAGAAATTCGACGCCGCGCTGTTCGGGCATATCAATCTGGTCGTGCGCAATGTCGTGCGCGCGAAGTTGCTCGCGTTCAGCGGCAGCCGTCTCGCCGCCGTGCCGCAGGTACAGGACACCGCGCGCTACTACCAGCATCTGTCGCGCTTCTCCGCCGCGTTCGAACTCAGCTCGGACATCGCGATGGGCACGCTCGGCGGTTCGCTCAAGCGCCGCGAAAAAATTTCCGGGCGGCTCGCCGATGCGCTGGCGAATCTTTATCTCGCCTCGGCTGCATTGAAGCGATACCACGATGAAGCTAAAACCACAGCGAACTACAACCTGGTCTGCTGGAGCGTAGAGTTGTGCCTGTACCGTCTGCAGGAAGCGTTGCGCGGCGTGATCGAGAACCTGCCGACGCGCACCGCCGCATTCATACTGCGCCTGGCGATCTTCCCGCTCGGTGCGCGCTTCCGCCCGCCCTCGGACAAGCTTGGCGCGCGCGTCGCGCGCGACATCCTCGAAGATCGCGAGGCACGTATCAACCTAACCGAGGATATCTTCGTGCCGCCGCCAACCGAGGTCGGTCTGGGCGCGCTCGAAGCCGCGCTCGACAAGGCGGTGCGCGCGATTCCGATCGAAACCAAGCTGCGCGACGCGGTGCGCGCCGGCCAACTCGATCGCGCGCCGGGCTATATGCTCGACGAAATGGGCCTGAAGGCCGGCGTCATCACCCAGGCCGAGTACGACTTGCTGCAGGATGCCGAGGCCGCGCGCAACGAGGTCATCGCGGTGGATGCGTTCGATCCGGAAACGTTCAAGAACCTGCATTGAGGAAGAGCGTCGCGATGCAAGCCACATGGTACTTCGATTTCATTTCGCCGTTCTCGTACCTGCAACTGGGCAAGATATTGGCTTGGCGTGAGCGGCTGGATATCACGCCCGTGCCGATCATGTTCGGCGCCGTGCTCAAGCATCAGTGCAATCTGGGCCCCGCCGAAATCCCGGGGCGGCGCGAATTCACCTACCGCTTCGCGCAATGGCAGGCCGAGCAGGCCGGCATCGCACTGCGCTTCCCGCCTGCGCATCCGTTCAATCCGATGACGGCGCTGCGCCTGTGCATCGCCGCCGGCACGAGCTGGGAATCGATCGCAGCGATTTTCGACCACCTCTGGCGCGACGGGAACGCCGGCGCAAATGCCGCCGAACTCGCTGAGGTCGGCCGCTTGCTCGGCATTGAAAATGTGGAAAATGCGACAAATGATGCAAACATCAAGAACGCATTGCGCGCGAACACGGAAAGCGCGATCGCGGCCGGCGTATTCGGCGTACCGACGCTGCGTTTCGGCGACGAGCTGTTCTGGGGCAACGACACGGCGCCAATGATCGAGGACTGGCTCGCGCATCCCGACCGATTCAACAGCGCCGAATATCGGCGCGTTGCGCATCTGCCCGTGGGCATCGAACGCCGGCGCTGATCTTCCGGGACGAGCGCCCCCATCCGCCTTCGGCGCCTTCCCCCGCTTCGCGGGGGAAGGAAGCTATGACGCAGCAGACTGGAATCCTTCCTCCGCTTGCGGGGGAAGGTGGCGGCAGCCGGAAGGGGGCTGCTTCGCCTATACAATGCGCGTTCGTTTGATCCGTCAGCGCAACATGACCCCAATCGACACCGAACGCGTACCCCTGCTCGAACTCAACGATGCGCGCCTCGTGCGCGGCGGCAACGAAATCCTCCTCGGCCTGTCGCTGCGTATCGAGCAGGGCCAGCACACGGCGATCCTCGGTCCCAACGGCTCGGGCAAATCCTCGCTCGTGCGCATGATCCATCGCGACGACTACCCGCTTGCGCACGCGCCGGAGCGTCCCGCGCCGATCCGCCTGCTTGGGCGCACGCGCTGGGACGTGTTCGAGCTGCGCAGGCTGATCGGCATCGTCTCCGGCGATCTGCAGCAACGTTTGGTCGGCGACGATCTGGTCGATGCGCTCGATGCCGTGATTTCGGGCTTTTTCGCCAGTCAGGTGCTGTCGTTCAATCACGCGGTCAGCGCGGAAATGCGCGCCGCCGCGCGCAGCGCACTCGAACGTCTCGGCGCCGCGCATCTGGCGGCGCGCCGCTTCGCCACCCTGTCGACCGGCGAGGCGCGGCGTGTGTTGATCGCGCGTGCGCTGGTCCACGATCCGGGCGCGCTGCTGCTCGACGAGCCGACCACGGGCCTGGATTTCGTCGCCCAGCGCACCCTGCTCGAAAGCCTGCGCGAGCTGGCGCGTGCAGGCACGACCCTGGTCCTCGTCACCCACCATCTGGAGGAAATCCTGCCCGAAATCGAGCACGTGATCCTGCTGCGCGGCGGGCGCGTGTTCGCCGCGGGCGCGAAGGCCGATATGCTGCGTTCACCGGTGCTCAGCGAGCAGTATGCGGCGCCGATCCGCGTGCGCAGGGATCACGGCTATTTTCATGCCGAATTCGATCATTGACGGCAGATGCAACGCGCCCACCGCTGCGCGTAGAATCGGCCCTATGCCGCCACACCTGCTCGTTGCCGCTGTCCTGATCGCCACTTTCGCCGCGCGCGATGCCGGCGCGCGCATCGTATACAAATGCACGAATGCGCACGGCGATATCGCGTTCCAGGACAAGGCCTGCGCCAAGGGCGACCACGAGACGGCGATCGATGTCGGCGCACCGCCGCCACCGCCCGCTGCAGCACCCGCCGCAGCACCGGTGGCCGCCGCCCCCGCCGCTGCGCCGCCTCCACCGCCCGAGCCGCCACCGCGCAAACCGCTGCCGCAGCTGTGGATGTGCACGCGCGCGGAGGACGGCTCGCAATACATCAGCCAGGATGGTTCTCCCCCGAGCCGGCTCGTGCCGGCCGGCATCCTGGGCTATCCGCCGCAGAGCCTGACCCAGGTCTACGGTCCGGGCGGCGGATCGAACAAGGCGCCTGCACCCGCCAACGGGCGCAATTCGATGGCCGGGGATTACGTCGAGGTCCGCGATGCGTGCTCGCCGGCAAGCCCCGCGCAGACTTGCAACTATCTGCGCGGCGAGCTCGATGCGGTCGACAAGAAGCTGCACAACGCGTTCAAGGACGATCGCGCCGTACTCGAGCCGCGTCAGCAGGAACTGCGCGACGATCTCGATGGTTGCTGATGGTCGAAGGGGCAATTGACGTGCGCTGAGCGGACTGTTTGGATTCACGACAGAAATCACCAGAGCGGCCCATTCCGCGGCGGCTGAATATCGGGGGAGGATATGAAGGGTTTGACGCGTCATCTGTATTTCTGGGTGCTGATCGGCATCGTTCTCGGCGGCCTTTTGGGCTGGCTCAATCCGCAACTCGGCGCCGGCATGAAATGGCTCGGCGATCTCTTCATCAATCTGGTGAAGATGCTGATTTCACCGGTGATCTTCCTGACCGTCGTGCTCGGCATCGCCGGCATGGCCGACATGAAAAAAGTCGGCCGTGTCGGCGGCAAGGCGCTGCTTTATTTCGAGATCGTGTCGACCTTCGCGCTCGCGCTCGGGCTTATCGTAATGAACGTCGTGCAGCCCGGCAAAGGCTTCAACGTCGATCCCGCCACCCTCGATGCGAAATCCGTCGCCGCCTACGCCAAGCAGGCCGGCGAACAGAACACGACCGATTTCATCCTGCACATCATTCCGAAAACGTTTGTCGACGCCTTCACCGCCAACGGCGACCTGCTGCAGGTGCTGGTGATCGCCATCCTGTTCGGCTTCGTGCTGTCGCGCCTAGGCGACAAGGGAAAACCGGTCTTCAGTTTTCTCGAAGTGGCGTCGAAAGTGCTGTTTGGCATGGTCAACCTGGTGATGAAGGTTGCGCCGCTCGGCGCCTTCGGCGCGATGGCCTTCACAATCGGCAAATACGGCGTGCAGAGCATCGCCAACATGGCCGCGCTGGTCGCTACGTTCTACCTGACAGCGGCGCTGTTCGTGATCGTCGTGCTCGGCACGATCGCGCGCTTTACGGGCTTTTCGATTTTTCGCTTCTTGAACTACATCAAGTCCGAACTCCTGACCGTACTCGGCACCAGTTCGTCTGAAAGCGCGCTGGTGCCGCTGATGGAGAAACTCGAGAAACTCGGCTGCTCCAAATCCGCGGTCGGCCTGGTGGTGCCATCGGGGTATTCGTTCAACCTCGACGGTACCAATATCTACATGACGATGGCATCGCTGTTCATCGCGCAGGCGCTGAATATCGACCTGACCCTCGGTCAGCAGCTGTCCCTGCTTGCGGTGGCGATGTTGACCAGCAAGGGCGCGTCCGGCGTCACCGGCGCGGGCTTCATCACGCTCGCGGCGACCTTGGCCGTGGTGCCGAGCATTCCGGTCGCCGGCATGGCCCTGATCCTCGGCGTCGACCGCTTCATGAGCGAATGCCGCGCGCTGACCAACTTCATCGGCAACGGCGTGGCCACGATCGTCGTGTCGAAATGGGAGAAGGAACTCGACAGCGATACGCTGCAGCGCGAACTGTCGGACCCGACCTTTATCGAGGAAGCGGAAGTCGCCTGAGACCGCGCCGGACGCGGCGAGCCCGGCTGCGGGGAGTTACTCGAAACGATTCCCCGCTCTGTCCGCATCGCCGGCGCTGCCGCCATCCGGATCGTCGAGCAGGCTCGGCGCGGCCGCATCGGAATCGCGGCTATCTCGCGCGCGCGAATCGCCGCCGTGCTCACTGCGCTCGACCTGCTTCTGCCATCGCGTCTTGATCGGATTGGCCGCTTCGGCGGATTCGGCCGCAAGCAGCAGCGCGGCCTTGCGCTCGTCTGGCAGATCGGCCCAGTGGCAATTGGCGAGTGCGCCTTCAAGGGCGTAGAGCAGGTTGAGGCTCGGCCGGAAGCCGGCGCGCTTGACCTTCATGAACGCCTCGACCGCGCCGAGACGCACGAGATCTTCCTGCGTGCGCACGCCGACCTGGCGCAGCCATGCGGCCGACTTCGGCCCGACATTGCGGATTTTCTGCGCCCCGGTTTTGTCCGTGGTCGTCTTGTCCACCATCTGCTCTCCAGGGCGGCTAGCGATCGCCGCGCAGCGAATCCAGGTATATTTTTGCCAGTTGTTCCATGCCGGCCCGGTCGTCGTCGTCGAAGCGCGCGGGCAGCGGGCTGTCCACATCGAACACGCCGAGCAGCGTATCACCCAGAAGCAGCGGCACGACGATTTCCGAGCGCGATGCCGCATCGCAGGCAATGTGGCCCGGGAATGCATTCACATCGCGCACGACCTGGGTGCGCCGTTCCATCGCAGCGGTGCCGCAGACGCCCTTGCCGAGCGCGATGCGCACGCACGCCGGTTTGCCCTGGAACGGCCCGACCACCAGCTCGGTGCCGTCGAAAAAATAAAAGCCCGTCCAGTTGAGTTCGGGCAACGCGCCATAAACCAGTGCGGAAAGATTCGCCGCGTTGGCGATGCGATCGTGCTCGCCGTGCAGCAGGCCGCACGCCTGCTCGGCAAGCTCGGCGTATTGCTCGGCCTTGGCGGTGGCGCGCAATGCGGTGGCGGTAAACATGCTCGATTCCGGATTGAATCCACGCATTCTAGCGCAGCGCGCAGGCTTTGCTTTGAGCACGGCAGCACCTATGCTGCGCCGGAACTGAAGAATCGACCGCCAACCGATGCCGAAACCGCCAACGCTCGACTATCCGTATGTGCTGAAACGGCGCGCGAAGGTCGATTTCACCGAGCCTGGGCCCGGCGCGGCCGCGTCGTGAATCGCGGCGTCTACATCACCGGCACCGATACCGGCATCGGCAAGACTGCGGTTGCCGCATCGCTGCTGGCCGCATTGAATGCGAACAGCGTGCGTGCGCTCGGCATGAAACCCATCGCCAGCGGCTGCGCCATGACGCCGCGGGGTCTGCGCAATGCAGATGCGGAACTGCTGATTGCGCACAGCGCGGGCATGGTTGACTACGCGCTGGTCAATCCCTACGCGTTCGCCGAACCAATTGCGCCGCATCTGGCCGCTGCCGATGCCGGCATCGAAATCGAGATCGGGCCTATCGCCGAGGCCTTTGCTGCATTGTCCACAATGTCGCAATTTATTGTCGTCGAGGGCGTCGGCGGCTGGATGGTGCCGCTCGGGCCCACGTTGATGCAAAGCGCCCTGGCGCAGACTTTGCGCCTGCCGGTGATTCTGGTCGTCGGCCTGCGTTTGGGCTGCCTCAGCCACGCCTTGCTGACTGCACGCGCGATCCACGCCGATGGCTGCGAACTGCTGGGCTGGATCGGCAACTGCATCGATGCGGAGATGTTGCGCGTCGAAGACAATCTCGCAACCCTGCGCGAACGGCTGCCGGCGCCATGCCTCGGCATCGTCCCGTTCGCCGGCGACGATCCGCAGGTGGCGGCGCAGCACGTTCGCTCAGCGGTTGAGCGGATCCTGCTTTGAAGACAGCGCCATCGCCCGTTGCCGGTTTTCAACCCAGTTGGTGGCCGCTGCCGATTGCGGCCGTGGCGGCTGCCGCCTTTTGCATCGCCTGCTTTTACCCGGGAGCAATGTCGTTCGACAGCGCGGTGGTCTGGTCCCAGGCGCGAGGTGCGCCCAGCGAAAATATTCATGCGGTCGGCTGGCTCTGGCTCTGGCGCACGACCGAAGCGATCTGGTCCGGCCCGACGCCGATTTTCCTGATCCAGCTTGCACTGCTCTGGAGCGGCCTGGTGCTGGTCGCGCGGTCGTTGCGGGTCGGCAACGCGCAAGGCATTGCTTTCATGTACGCGGCGGCAGGTGCGCCGGGCCTGTTTATTCTGTTTGCGCATGTCTGGAGCGACGCGCTGTTCTGCGCGGCGCTGACGTTTGCCTGCGCGGCCGTGCTGCGCTATCGCAACACCCGCGACCGCTTCTCGGCAGCGGCATTCCTGTTGGCCTTGTTTTTCGCCCTGACTCTGCGCCACAACGCGCTGCCAGCGGCGCTTCCGCTAATTGTATATTTTGTCAATTTGTGGGCAAAACAAACCGCTCAGTCCCGCAATGGGACGCTCAGGCTCGGCGTGCCGTCGGCGGTTATCCTGCTCGTTCTCGCCGGCAGCGCGGCCCTGCTCAATAGCCGCGTCGACCGGCCGATCAGCATCTTTCCGGTGACCGCAATCTGGGATCTCGCCGCGATCTCGATCGACGCCAACGAGATATTGCTGCCGGATGAACTTCACCGCCATGGATTGAGCGTCGACGACTTGCGTGGCGCATATACGGAATACTCGAGCCTGCCGATTTTCACCAAGACCGGGCGCATAAGCCCGCCCTTTTTTCCCGCGGACGACGCGCGGGTAGCCATCGTCCGGCGCGCCTGACTCGCCGCCCTGATCGCGCACCCCAGCGCTTATCTCGCGCACCGGTGGCGCGTCGCGCGCGCACTGTTTGGCAGCAAAAAAACCACGCGCATGGCCGCACGAGTTGACCTATGTCGACGACGAGTACCAGTTTGGCGACAACCCGCCGATCGCCGCAAATAGCAGTGCGCTGCACAACGCGTGTCTGCGTGCGATCGAATCACTGCGCGATACTGTAGTGTTTGCCGCATGGCCGTATCTCGTGCTCGCGCTTGCTGCGCTCGCGCTGGCATGGCGGCGTCGGCAGCACGCCAACGCGCAGGCAGCACTCGCGTTGCTCGCGAGCGGTCTGCTGTACGCGGCGCCGCTGCCCCTGGTCGCGCCATCGGCCGAGCTGCGCTATCTGGGCTGGACCTGCATCGCCGTCATCACCGGAGCGGCGTTGGCACTCGCCGCGACGCCGCCGCCGGCCAGCGCCGGCGTCGAGCGGAGCTAGCGCCGCTGATCAAACTGGTAAACTGCGCATTCCATATTCGCGCGGAGCCGCCGATGGCAGGCATCAATCAGTGTTTCTATCTGGTCATTCCCGATCTTGCCCAGGCGCGCGGCAAGATTCAGGCGCTGTCGTTCGACGGCACCTCCGCGGAAAGTTTCGCCGGCGAGCTGCAGGCCGCCTTGCGCGAGCCGTCGTTGATCCAGCGCTGGCGCGCGATGCAGCCCGACCCGGATGCGATCGACGAGGGCCTCGGCGCCTGCGACCCGCAAGCCAACGTCGTCGCCCAGCAATCCGATCTGCACATCAACGCCCAGGTAACGACCACGCTGTCGTACGCGCTGCTCAAGCACCGCCTCGGCCTGCTGATCGGCGCGCACTGGACCCTGCGCGACGTGCATGCGGCTTGATCTTTGCGCTATTTCCCGATCGCAAGCACCAAAAAAGCTGTCATCACCGGCCGTATCTTCGCAGCCTAGGCCAAACGGCACATGTTCAACGCAATGCAGCATCGCTATGGTGATCGTTCGCCCCGTGCTGGCGCGGCCTGCGCGCGGCCCATTTTCCCCAGCGAGTCCCTGACCGAGGAATTCCCTACATGCTACGCATCCGATCTTTATTTCTCGCCATGACCGTCGTTCTCGCCGCCTGCGCGCAAGCGCCACAGAAAGCCGAGCCGGC
>JAYTQX010000184.1:0-1803 GCA_043746455.1 Pseudomonadota bacterium | reverse complement strand
AAGGGATTTGAGTTCGTACGCGCGTGGCGCGAGGAAGGTGCCGTTGGCGCTTTCGGGTCCGACGGCGACTTGCTTGATCAGCATGGCTTCGGCGTCCATGCGCGCGGCGTGGTCGGCGAGGCCCTTGCGCGATGGCTCGTCGATCACCGGGCCGACATCGGTCGACAGCAGCCCCGGATCGCCCACTTTCAGTTCGTCCATCGCGCCGGACAGCATCGCGATCACCTTGTCGGCGATATCGTCCTGCACGAACAACACGCGCGCGGCCGAGCAGCGCTGGCCGGCGGAGTCGAACGCGGAGGCGACGGCGTCCTTGACCAGTTGTTCGGGCAGCGCGGACGAATCGGCGATCAGCGCATTCTGGCCGCCGGTTTCGGCGATCAGCGCGGCGATCGGCGCATTGCGCGCGGCGAGCGTGCGGTTGATCGTCCACGCGGTTTCGGTCGAGCCGGTCATGCACACGCCGGCGACCTCGGACCTGGTCAGCAGTGTGTTGCCGATCATCGAGCCCTTGCCCGGCACGAACTGCAGCACGTCTTCCGGCACGCCAGCCTCGTGCAGCAATTTCACCGCGGCGTAGCCGATCAGCACGGTCTGGTCGGCGGGCTTGGCAATCACCGCGTTGCCGGCGGCGAGCGCCGCGACCACTTGACCCATGAAGATTGCCAGCGGGAAATTCCACGGGCTGATGCAGACGAACACGCCGCGTCCATGCAACGAGAGCTGATTTGATTCGCCGGTCGGGCCGGGCAGCGCGTCGGGCTGGCCCATGAGCTTGCGCGCAACAGCAGCGTAGTAGCGGCAGAAATCGGCCGCCTCGCGCACTTCGGAAATCGCGGCGGGCAGGGTCTTGCCGGCTTCGCGCACGAGCAGGGCGACGAAATCGGCGCGCCGCTGTTCGAGCAGATCGGCGGCGTATTCGAGCACCTTCGCGCGCGAAGCGACCGGCAGATGGTCCCAGGCTGGCTGCGCGGCGACGGCGTTGCTCAATGCGCGCTCGACCGTAGCCGCGTCGGCTTGTTGCTTGCTGCCGATTACGCGACGGCGGTCGGACGGATCGGTGACGCTCTGCTTTTCGCCGGTCGGTTTGGCGCCCGGCACCAGCGGCGCCGCGTTCCAGTTGGTCGAAACGTTCGCGACCGCCTCGGCGAGTGCGCGCAATTCATTGTCGTTGCCGAAATTCACGCCCATGGAATTCTTCCGTTGTGGAGACGCCGATGAATTCTGCGCACCCGCAGAATTCTGATTGGAAGTGATCTGCGCCCCCGCAGAATTTGAATTGAGAAAGAGGCCGATAGGTTGGGGGATACGCGGATGCGGTTTGCTGGCGAAGCCGCGCACGATATCGACCGGATCGGCGACCAGATCCTTGATCGGCAGCGATTCGTCGACGATACGATTTACGAACGAGGTATTCGCGCCGTTCTCGAGCAAGCGGCGCACCAGATACGGCAGCAGGTCTTCGTGCGAGCCGACCGGCGCATACACGCGGCAGGGCACATTCAGATGTCGGGTGCCGATCACCTCGTCGTAGAGGTCCGCGCCCATGCCGTGCAGGCGCTGGAACTCGAACGGACGACCGTGCGCGAGATGGAAAATCGCCGAGATCGTATGCGCGTTGTGCGTCGCGAACGCGGGATAGAACGCGGCGCCATGTTCGAACAGGCGCCGCGCACAGGCCAGATACGACACATCGGTATTCGGTTTGCGCGTAAACACCGGATAGCCGGCATGGCCGCCTTCCTGCGCGCGCTTGACTTCCGAATCCCAGTACGCGCCCTTGACCAGACGCACGCAGAAACG
>JAYTQX010000183.1:0-10106 GCA_043746455.1 Pseudomonadota bacterium | reverse complement strand
ACTGGCGACGCTCAAGGGTGCGCTGAGCGCCGATCCGCGCCTGGCCGTCGACGTGGCGACCGAGCAGGACTACTACAGCGGCCAGACCAAGCAATTCCGCCAGCAGATAGGTTTCCTGGCCGGTGTGGTCACTTTCATCATGGCACTCGGTGCGATCTTCGCCGCGCTCAACAGTATGTACGCCGCGGTCGCGGCACGGTCGCGCGAGATCGCCACGCTGCGCGCGATTGGCTTTGGCGGGCTTCCGGTAGTGGCATCGGTGATGATCGAATCGCTGGTGCTTGCCCTGATCGGCGGCGCGCTCGGTGCGGTGATTGCCTATGCGCTGTTCAATAATTTTTCGGTGTCGACGCTGGGCCAGAATTTCACCCAGGTCGTGTTCGCGTTCAAGGTGACGCCGGCGCTGGTCGTGCGTGGGCTGATCATCGCCGTGATCATCGGGATGATCGGCGGCTTCCTGCCGGCCATCCGCGCCGCGCGCCTGCCGGTGACGACAGCGCTGCGCGAGCTGTAGCGAAAACAAACGCCCGCCGTCAGCAGCGGGCCGAATCGTTCGGAAGCGCCGGCACAGTCCGGCGCTTTTTCCTGGCGTTCGCTGAACTGCTACTTGGCGACGATCACGTCCGATGACTTGATGACTGCGACTACGGCGTCGCCGACCTTGAGGTCCAGATCGTCGACCGCTTCGTTCGTGATCGACGAGGTGATGATGACGCCGCCGCCGATATCGATGCGGACGTGAGCCGTCGTCTGGCCTTTCCTCGTCTCGACGATGATGCCTCTGAGCTGGTTGCGCGCACTGAGTTTCATGTTTGCCTCGCTTTTGAAAAACTCCTACGGTGTCGGCATCACGGGCGCGTGATAGGCGAGGGTCTCGCCGAACGCCCACAGCAGGAACAGCACCAGCGGCAGGTGCACAGCGAGCTGCAGGAAGGTGAAGCCGACGATGTCGCGCGCCTTCAGGCCGAGTACGCCGAGCAGGGGCAGCATCCAGAACGGGTTGATCAGGTTCGGCAGCGCTTCTGCCGCATTGTATATTTGTACCGCCCAGCCCAGATGGTAGTGCAGATCGTTGGCGGCCTGCATCACGTACGGCGCTTCGATCAGCCACTTGCCGCCGCCCGAGGGCACGAAGAAACCGAGGATGGCCGAATACACGCCGATCACCAGCGCGTAGGTGTCGGTCGAGGCGAGATGCACGAACATCGATGACAGTTGCTCGGCGACCGTGTGGCCGTCGCTGCCTTTGGCTGTCGTGAGGATCGTCGCGATGCCGCCGTAGAGCGGGAACTGGATCAGCACGCCGGTGGTGCTCGGCACCGCGCGCTTGACCGCGTCGAGAAAGTTGCGCGGCCGCCAGTGCAGCAACAGGCCGGCCATCAGGAACAGGAAGTTGTAGGTATTGAGATTCGAGATCGCGACGATCGCCGGCTTGCTCGTGAACTCGTGGATCAGCCAGCCCAGGGCGAACAGGGCGATGAGTACGGTGAGCAGCGGACTGCGTTCGAGCCACTCGCTCGGCCGTCCGGACGGCGCTTCGGCGGTTACCGCGCCCGACTCGTTTTCGACGAAGCGTTCGATCGTCTGCGCCTGCGCACCGATCGGCGCCGACCACCAGGCGATCAACGCGGAGACGACGATCAGGATCACCGTCAACCCGATCGATTGCCAGAGGAAGATCGTTTCGGTGAACGGAATCACGCCGGTAATCGCGAGCAAGGGTTTCGGGATGCTCGCCGGATTGGCCTGCAGCTGCGCGGCCGATGACGACAGCCCCATCGCCCAGGATGCGCCCAGGCCCAGGTACGCCGCGGCACCTGCCGCGCGGTAGTCCATTTGCAGGTTCGTGCGGCGCGCGAGTGCGCGTACAAGCAGACCGCCGAACACCAGGCTGAAACCCCAGTTCAGCAGCGAGGCGAGCATGCTGATCACCGCGACATAGGCGACCGCGCCGCGCCCGGTTTTCGGAACGCTGGCGAGCGACGCGATCAGCCGCGCCACGGGCGGCGACGAAGCGACGACGTAGCCGCCGATCACGACGAAGACCATCTGCATGGTGAACGGAATCAGGCTCCAGAAACCGTCGCCGAACGCGATCGCGGTCGCCTGCGGACTGGCGCCGAACGCCATCGCGGCGAGCGCGACGATGATCACGCCGAGCGCGGCGAAGATGTAGGCGTCGGGAAACCAGCGCTCGGCCCAGTTGGACAGGCGCAAGGCGGTGCGGGCGAGCAAGGAGTTGTCTGCGGCTGGCGTATTCATGCTTCCCCTCGTGAGTATACAAAGTGGTGCAGCGGATTGAATCGGTCAGCCGGCGCGCCTTGACGGCGGCAGGTCCAGATGCACGAAATCGAGCGCGCCCGGCCCGCGCGGCGCAGGTGCCGGTACGAGATCGGGATCGATGGGCGTGCCCGCAGTCACCCGCGCGAACATGCGATCGAGTGCGGCATAGGCGTAGGGCAGCATCGGTACATAGTTGTCGGCGAAGCCCGGCCAGCCGAGGAAGGCATCGAAATGCTGCACGTGCGGCAGGCACCAGTAAGTCGCATCGCGCGCGTTCGCGCGCAACCACGCGACGTAGGCGTCGGATGAGAACGCAGCGGGAACCAGACCGTCCGCGGCGCCATGCACGATGAAGATCGGCAGATCCTCGCGCGGCAGGCGCGCCTGCGTGGCGCTGACCGAATCGTGCAGACATTGCGCCGCGTCGCTGTCGCCGGTCCACAACTCGCGCAGGCTGCTGATGCCATGCCAGACGACTTCTCCGGCACCCACGCCGGGCGGCGGCTCGGTGATGAAGATGCCGTTGCCTGGCGCGATACCGCTGGCATCGCTCCACCAGGCAGCGCGTTCGGCAGTCGTCGGCGCGCGCGGCTGGCCTGCCGCATCGAGCGTTTCGAAGCGGAAACCGCCAGGTATCCGACCGACCGCGCCGCGCACGTAAGTCGAAGCATAGGTGACGCCGAGCGCGCGCCACATGCCGAATGCGGTGACGCTGGCGGCAGCGGCCAGGGCCGCATCGCTCCAGCCTCCGGCATGCAGAAGTTCCAACGCCTCGTCGGCCTGTGCGCGCGCGTCGCCCGCGTGAACGATGCCGGCCGCCTGCAGCGTCGCGCCGCGCGCGGCCCACGCCGCGATATTGTTGCCGGGCAGGCGCGCAAGCGCCGTGGTGTCGAAGCGCGCATCGCTCAGTGCGCAGGGCATCAGCAAGGCGGCTTCGCTGGCGTAGTCGTAGAGTTGCCGTGCGTGCGCGCTTTGCGGTGCGTAGACATTCGGTTCGATCGCGACCACGCCGGCGAGCCAGCCCGCCTTGTCCAGTCCGGCTGCCTGCAGCACCGCGCCGCCGCCGTTGGACAGACCGACGGCGATGAGACGCGTGTTCTGCGGTGTGAACGGCGCTTGCTGCGGAAACGCGCGATCGAGCATCGCCAGACCGAATTGCGCGGCCTGCAGCAGATGCCTGCCCCAATCGGCTTCCGGATTGTCGCCGGAATGCGCGTGCTTGATCGCGATACCCGCATCCGCCGCGAAATTTTCCGGCAGGAATTCCAGCTCGACCTCGCCTGCCTGTGCACGCGTGCCGTCGAGCGCGACGCCGGTTGCGCTGCGCGTGTCGAAATAACCCGAGCCGCCGGCCTTGTCCGTGTGCACCACCGCGCAGCCGTGGGTCAGACCCCAGGCGCCGGCGACCGCAATGCCGCCGTAGATCCCTCGCGTACCCGACGCGGCGGTGACGAGCAGACAGCGCGTTGTCGCGTCGAAGCTGTCGGGAATCTGCGCCAGCACGCGATGCGGCGACTGCGCCCCCGGGATTCGCGCGAAAGCCTGGTACTCGCGTCCCGGTACATTGGCTGTGCTGCCGTAGAGTTCGCCATAACGTCCAAGCGGGCCGAGATCGGCGATGCCTTTCCAGGCGGACTGGATCGCGCGCCGGCGCAGTTCGGCCGGCGTCGGCATCGCGGCGTCGGCAAACACGGTCGGCGCACCGCGCAGGCCGGCCAAGCCCGGCCCAGCGCTGAGCAGGTCATCGTCGCCGCGATGCGCGGTTTCGCGCACCGGGCCGGAGAGAAAATCGAGCGACAAAGTCGGCTCCTTCACAACAGGGCCGCTGCCAGCGTGGCACGGCAACCGCTGGCGACTGCGGCGTGCGCATATCCTATCGACCATAGCATTCCGTTGCAGCCGGGGCATTGTACGAAAGTTCTAGGCGCGCGCATGAACTGCTAAAGTGCCGCGCATGAGCGTGCGCATTCTCATCGCCGACGATCATCCCTTGTTTCGCGCCGCCCTGCGCAGCGCGGTGATGCTGGCCGCGCCTGCCGCGCGCATCGACGAGGCGGCGGACCTCGCCGGCGCACTGGCCCAGCTCGATGCCGCGGCCGAGTTCGATCTCGTCCTGCTCGACCTGCATATGCGCGACAGTCAGGGGCTGGCCGGGCTTGCGGCGCTGCGCGCCCAGTTCCCCACGGTCGCCGTGCTCGTCATCTCCGCCTACGACGATGCGGCGATCGTGCGCCGCGCGCTGGATCACGGCGCGGCCGGCTACGTACCCAAGAGCACGCCGCCGGAGGGGATCATCTCGGCGATTCGCGGCGTGCTGGCCGATGGTAGCTGGGTGCCGCCGCAGATCGCCGGTGCGCTGGCGCAAGCGCGCAGCGACCCGGCGGACACCGCGCTCGCCTCGCGCCTCGCGCGCCTGACCGGGCAACAGTTTCGCGTCCTCGGCCTGCTCGCCGAGGGACGGCTCAACAAGCAGATCGCCGATGCGCTCGGCATCCAGGAACGCACGGTCAAGGCGCATGTCAGCGCGATCCTGGACAAGCTCGGCGTGCGCAACCGTACCCAAGCCAGCGTTCTGCTGCAGCGCCTCGAATTGCGGGCTGAGGCCTAAGGCTGAAAGGGTCAGCCCTCGGCCCTTAGCCCTACGCTCTGGCTCCGGCGCAGCATCTGCTCCAGCGCGAGCGGCTTGAGCGGTTTGTACAGCAGCACGATGCCGAGTTCCTGCGCCTGCCGGCGCAGCGCGCTGTCGCGGTCGGCGGTGAGGATCGCGGTCGGCAGGTCGCCGAGTATATCTTGCAGCTTTGTATATAAATCCAGCCCGGTGCAATCGCTGGCCAGGTGGTAGTCGAGGATCGCGATGTCCGGTCGCTGCGCTTGCGCGAGGGCGAGCGCCTGCTGCGCATTGCGCGCGGCGAACACGCGCCAGCCCCAGCTTTCGAGCAGGGTGCGCAACGCGGTCAGCGCCTGCGCTTCGTTGTCGACGATCAACGCGCTGCCGGGCGCTGGCGAGTCCGCCGCCGCGTCCGCGGCGGTGCGCGCCGGCGCCGCGATCGCTTCGGGTGCGACGACATGTGGCAGCGCGCGCGGTACGCTGACCGCGAACACGCTGCCGCGACCCGGCCACGAGCGCAGCTTGAGCGGATGATCGAGCAGGCGCGCCATGCGCTCGGCGATGGCGAGGCCCAGGCCTAGGCCCTGGCCGCTGGCACCGCTGCCGCGGCGGAATTCCTCGAAGATCAGCGTCGATTCGTGCGCGGCGATGCCGGGTCCGGTATCCCAGACCTCGATGCGCAACGCGTCGTCCTCGCGGCGGCAACCGAACAGCACGCGCCCGCGTTCGGCGTGGCGCAGCGCGTTGCCGAGAAAATTCTGCAGCACGCGGCGCAGCAGGTGCGGGTCCGAATGCACCCATGCGCGCGTGCGCACATGATGCAGGGCAAGCCCGCGTTCGGCGGCGAGCGCGGCGAATTCGGCGGCGAGTGCACCAAGTAGATCGTCGAGCGCGAATGCACGCGGTCGCGGCACCAGCTTGCCGCCATCGAGGCGTGCAATTTCGAGCAGGCCGCCGAGCAGGGACTCGGTCGCTGCCAGCGCGCCGTGCAGATGCTGCGCGGTGGGCTTGCCCTGTGCATCGGCGCGCGCGCCGAGCGTGTGCGCGAACAACTGCGCGGCGTGCAGCGGCTGCATCAGATCGTGGCTGACCGCGGCGAGAAAGCGCGTCTTCGTTTCGTTCGCACGCTCGGCCGCGCTCATCGCCTGCTGCAGCTCGGCCGTGCGCGCGACGACGCGTTGCTCGAGGGTCTCGTTGGCGTGGGTCAGCGCCTGCGCCGCGCGGCGGAATTCCGTCACGTCGGTGAACGTCGCGACGAAACCACCACCCGGCATCGGATTTCCGCGAATTTCGACCACCGAGCCGTCGGGAAAGCGGCGTTCCGACAAATGCGGTGTGCCGGCGAGCATATGCGCGAGACGGCGTTGTACACGCGACTCGATATCGGTTTTCGCGTCCGCGCCGATGATGCCCGCGGCGAGGCTGTGACGGGTCAATTCCCCGACCGGGCGTCCAATCCTTAGCAGCCCCGGCGGGTAGTCGAACAATTCCGCATAGCGCCGGTTCCATGCGACCACATGCAAATCCGCGTCGACCACACAGATGCCCTGACTCATGTTTTCCAGCGCGGCGAGCAGCACGCGCTGGTTGAAGCGCAAGTCGGCCGATGCTTCGTCGACGATCGCGGCCACGGTATCGAGTTGGTTGCCGCGCTCGCGCCGGGTGAGGTCGAGCAGCAGGCGCGCGGAGGATGCGCCGATCACCGCCGACAGATCGTGTTCAATCGCCGGCAGCAAGTCCGCCGTGCGCGCGTGATCGCGGAGGAGTTTGTCGACCTGCTCGCGCTGCAGAAAGCGCGCTGCGAGCGCTTCCAGCACACCGCGATCGAGTTCGCGCTCGACGACTTGCACCTTTGTGTCCGGCCGGGCGAAAGCGGCGACCATGGCGAGGCCGATCACATTCAGCGCGAGACTCAACGAAACCGCGCGCGCGACCGGACTCCAGTCGCCAAGGCCGGCCAGCCGGGCCGGCGCGAGCGCGCCGATGTCGAACGGGCCGTGGGTGAGCCACGCGGCATCCGGGAAAAGTGTACTTGGGAGCAAAATATACAACCAGACGAGCGTGCCGGCGGCGAGCCCGGTGAAAACTGCACGCGCGCCGAGCGCTGGCCGGTAGACCGCGGCCCACGCAGCCGGCGCGAGTCCGGCCAGAGCCGAGAACGACAGTGCGCCGATATCGGCCAGCGCGGCATTGCCGGCCAGCACACGGCTGTAGCCCCAGGCGAGCAGGATCACGACGAGGATCGCGATGCGCCGCTGCCACAGCACTTCGCCGCGCAGGTCGTCCTGCGTGTTTCTGCCCCAGCCCTGGCGCAGACGCAGCGGGGCGATGAAGTGATGCGCAACCATCAGGCTCAGCGCGAGGGTCGCGACCACGACCATGCAGGTGGACGCCGACAGGCCGCCGAGAAATGCGACGAGGGCAAGGCCACTGTGTCCGTGCGCGAGCGGCAGGGCGAGCATGTACAGGTCCGACGGCACGCCCATGGGGGCGAGCTCACGGTCGCCGAGTCGCGCCAGCGGCAGGATCGGCGCGGCGATCAGCAGCAAGTAGATCGGAAACAGCCAGCGCGACATGCGCATGTGGCGCACGTCGCGGCATTCGACCACGCCGACATGGAACTGATGCGGCAGGGTGAACATGGCCAGCGCGCCGAGCAGGATCAGGCTTGGAAAGCCGCTGGTGTCATGCGCCGCGGGCGCGGCCGCAACGGCAACGGCAGGTGCAGCGGACGCCGTGAACAGCAGGCTGCCGACGGCGAACATGGCGACGAGTTTGATCACCGATTCGACCGCGATCGCCAGCACCAGGCCACGGTTATGTACGACCGCCGAGGCGCGGCGCGTGCCGAACAGCATGGCGAACAGCGCCATTGCCAGCGCCACCCACAACGCGCTGTCATGCCAGGCCGGCGCGCTGTGCAGATTGGACAGGCTCGTGCCGGACAGGACCGTGCCATAGCTCATCGCCACGGCCTTCAATTGCAGCGCGATGTACGGCACGCTGCCGAGCAGCATCACCGCGGTGACCAGGGCGCCCAGCCCCGAATGGCGACCGAGCCTGGCGGCGATCAGGTCGGCCAGCGAACTTGCGTTGTGCTGGCGCGCCAGGCGCATCATGCGCATCAGCACGCCGATGCCGAAGATATAAAACGCGATGGTGCCGACGAAATTCGGCGGCAGCCACCAGCCCGAGCGGCTGGCATGGGTGACCGAGCCGAAGAACGTCCACGACGTGCAGTGCACCGCGAGCGACAGCGTATACACGATTGCCCAGCGCCGCTTGAGCACCTGCGGATGGCGCTCGCCGTAGAGCGCGACGCCGAACAGGATGCCGAGCCAGACAAGACCGGCGGCGATGACGGTGGCGGCGCTCAACATGATGGAGTCGTTCGCTTGGCCGGTTAGGGTCGAAGCCACAAGCATAGCGCAGCCGCATATCGCGAGGCTCGCGCTAACCAACCGCCGTCATTCCGGTATGCATTGCCGGAATGACGGGTAGTGCCTCAGTTTGAAATTCACGGAGCTTGACTACAGCGGGTCGGGCCGCATACTCGGAATATGGCTACGAAACCCAAACGTCCGCGCGATCCCAACCAGCTTGCCAAGCTCGTTATAGACATTGCAACCGGTGCGGTAAGAGATTCCGGCAATCGGCGCCAGACGGCAAAGAAGGCACCCAAACAACGGGGCATCAAGACTCGGCGCTGAGACCATGGTTTTCCACAGACGTTGCTCTTGCAATCATTCTCTTCACTTCTGAGTTGGCCCTGATGGCAACGAGTTCAATCTCCGGATGCACCAGCTTGAAAACTCGGAATATCTCATCCGCGAATGCTTGGCCGATGGAGTTTACTTCGCCAAAATCGAAGACCACAGTCTTGAATTGTTCAACTCGCGCCAACACTCTTTTTGCTTGCGAGCGAGATATGAGTTTGTCGTTACCGTACTGGGCAAGTCTGACGGGGACGACGGTCTTAGTGAATCCGTAATCGTCGCCTGAGACGTACTGATCGAATATTTTCTTATCGGTGCGAGATGTGTGGTTATTGAGGCGCATCCATACCGAAGTACCATTTCTTGGGCGATGAGATTGCATCACCCAGTCCTCGTCCTCATGAAATTCGTGAGAGAAGTAGACCTCGCCAGAAGTGATATTGAAGGAGTCGAATAATCTGGACGTGAAGAAAATACCTTCGCCGCTATGATTCTTCGGATCAGTCGTTAACTTGCCCTTTGAAAGTTCAAGAATTGCGTGGCGCTCGTCCAACAGATTCATGGCCGTCTGAATCTTCTTAAAAATCCCAACACCATCGTCGGACAGCAACATTTCTGTGGCGGCTGCGGTTTTCCTTATGTGCACTAAGATGCTGGTTCCGCCGGAGTGGTCGATGGCATTGTTGAACATTTCGGTAAAGCCGTAATGCCAGATGTTAAGCACATTGTCAGGAAGCTTCCCGATAACTGCTTTGATGTCATCTGTCCAAACCAAATCTTCTGCTAACCCGGCGACAATGGGATAAATCTTGGTCCATTCAGACAGAGCCGCAAGTTTATAGACGCGGTTTCTAGTCTGCCCAGTTTCAGCTAGGCAGCCTTCAGAAGTGAGCTTTTGCAGATGTTTGTTAACTGCCTGTCGGGTGATGCCGAACTTGCTGGCAGTCATTTTGCTGATGTCGGCGGCGTGCTCTTCAACGTTATTAATAATGAAGAGTCTGACGTCCTCTCCGCGTGCTCGAATTTTCGTCATTTGGAAACCAGCCTCAAAAGTATTGTCAACTTAATGCTTGCATATTGTCAACTTTATCTGGTAGTATTGTCAACCTTATAGAAGAGATTGTCAACTCTTCTGGTGAGATTGACTATGAACAAGCTGCCAGTAATTAAGCAAGCACAAATCCTCAGACTGCTGGTAGAAGGAAATAGCCTTCGCGCCGCGTCACGGATCGCCGACTGTTCCCTGAATACGGTCACGAAGCTGCTGGTGGACGTGGCAACAGCGTGCGCGAAGTACCACGACGATAACGTGCGCAACCTGCCGTGCAAGCGTGTGCAGTGCGACGAAGTCTGGTCGTTCGTCGGCGCGAAGAAAAAGAATGTTCCCACGCACCTGAAAGGCATCTTCGGGATCGGCGACGTGTGGACGTGGACGGCCATTTGCGCCGATACCAAATTGATCGCGGCTTACATGGTCGGAACGCGCGGCGCGAGAGCAG
>JAYTQX010000182.1:0-2224 GCA_043746455.1 Pseudomonadota bacterium | reverse complement strand
CTCGGTTACATCAGCCCCATGCAATACGAACAGAATTGGCTCACCGCTCAGCAAGCCAGAGCCGCATAATGGTCTCGGTTATGGGATACGGAAAACAGGAGCAAGCTCACACCTCCTTCCGCCTTCGGCACCTTGCTCCACTGGCGCAGGACAAGGGAAAGATACGCATGTCGCAATTCGCAATCCTTTAGTCAGCCTCGCCCATGCCCACTGAACCGACGACCGTATCCACCACTCCCGCGCCGCTGCAACGCTTCTCCGCGCTGCGCATGCTGCTGCCGTATCTGGGCAAATACCGCGCCCTGCTGTTCGGCTGGATTGGCTTCCTCGTGCTGTCATCGCTGGCGACGCTGACGCTGCCGCTCGCGGTGCGCGTGATGATCGACCACGGTTTCGCGCATGCGGATCGGGCGACGATCAATTCGAGTTTCGCTGCGTTATTCGGCGTCGCCGCGGTGCTCGCGATCGCGACCGCGGCGCGCTATTTCTGCGTGAGCCTGCTCGGCGAGCGCACCGTCGCCGATCTGCGCAAGCAGTTGTATGCGCATCTGCTGACGCTCGATCAGCCGTTCTTCGAGCGCACCCGCGTGGGCGAATTGACCTCGCGTCTGAGCGCGGACACCGAACTGGTGCAGACCGTGGTGAGCTCGTCGCTGTCCGTCGCCCTGCGCAGCATGGTGACCGCGCTCGGCGGCGCGGCGATGCTGGTGGCGACGAGTCCGCGCCTCGCCGGTTACGCCGCGCTGGTGATTCCGCTCGTGATCCTGCCGATCGTGCTGGCTGGGCGACGCCAGCAGAAGCTCGCGCGCGCGAATCAGGATCGCATTGCCGATGCGGCCGCGATCGCCAACGAAACGCTCAATGCGACCTACTCGGTGCAGGCGTATGTGCGCGAGCCGGTCGAAGTCGCGCGTTACGATGCCGCCATCGCCCGCGCGCTCGCCACCGCGCGCCGGCGCATCGGCCAGCGTGCGGGACTCACGGCGCTGGTGATCCTGCTGGTCTTCGGTGCGATCACCCTGGTGTTGTGGAGCGGCGCGCGCAGCGTGATGGACGGTTCGCTGGACGCGGGCATCCTGAGCCAGTTCGTGCTCTATGCGGTGATTTCCGCCGGCTCGATCGGTGGCCTGACCGAAGTGTGGAGCGAAGTATCGCGTGCATCCGGTGCGATGGAACGCATCGAGGAATTGCTGGCGACCACGCCATCGATACGCTCGCCGGAAAACCCGGCTGCGCTGCCGCAGCCGCTGCGCGGCGAAATCCGTTTCGAGCATGTGGAATTCAGCTATCCCTCGCGCCCCGAAGCGCCGACCCTGCATGATTTCAGTCTCGTCGTCGCGCCCGGCGAAACCGTGGCGCTGGTCGGTCCCTCAGGTGCCGGCAAAAGTACCGTTTTTCACTTGTTGCTGCGCTTCTACGACGCGCAGTCGGGTACGATCCGCATCGACGGCGTGGATCTGAAACGTCTCGCCCTGCACGAGCTGCGCCAATCCATCGCGCTCGTGCCGCAGGACACGGTGATTTTCGGTGCGAATGCGCGCGACAATATCCGCTTTGGTCGCGTCGATGCGGACGAGGCGACGGTGATCGCCGCAGCGAAAACCGCCGAAGCGCACGACTTCATCGCCGCACAACCCGAAGGCTACGATACCTATCTCGGCGAGCGCGGCGTGCGTCTTTCCGGCGGTCAGCAGCAACGCATCGCGATTGCGCGCGCACTGCTCAAGGACTCGCCCATCCTGCTGCTCGACGAGGCGACGAGCAATCTGGATGCGCAATCCGAGGCCGCGATCCAGCACGGCTTCGAACGCCTGATGCGCGGCCGCACCACGCTGATCATCGCCCATCGCCTGTCCACCGTGCAGAAAGCCGACCGCATCGTGGTCATGGATGCCGGCCGCATCGTCGCCCAAGGTACGCATGCGGAGTTGCTGCGTGCGGGCGGCCTCTACGGCGAACTGGCGCGGCTGCAGTTTGCGGCTTAGCGGTTGCCACACACCAAAGATCGCCACTCAAGCCTGAGCGGCTGTTGCAAGCTTCTTTGCAGAAGCATTGCTGTTTGAACTTGCGCGTAGATCGGTATGCGAATCGGCAATGTCCGGTTTTGCATGGATATGTCGTTCTTGACCTCGAACCCGAATTCTACGAGGCCCTGCATGACACACCTTCGCGCACGTTTCAGCTCGCCAAACTCGCGTTTTCAGCGCCAATTCGCCGCCAGGCT
>JAYTQX010000181.1:0-6458 GCA_043746455.1 Pseudomonadota bacterium | reverse complement strand
CGGCGCTGGTCGAAGCGCGTGCCGATGGCTCGATCGGCAGACGCTGGACCTATGCCGAATTGCACCGCGATGCCGAGCGCCTCGCCGACGCCCTGCTCTCGCGTTTTGCGCCCGGAGAGCGCATCGCGATCTGGTCGCCGAATTCGCCCGAGTGGGCCATGCTCGAATTCGCGTCTGCGCTTGCCGGCTTGACCCTTGTCACCATGAATCCCGCGTATCAGGCCAGGGAGCTGGCGTATGTGCTGCAGCAGTCGCGCGGCGTCGGCTTGTTTCTGGTCAGGGAATGTCGCGGCAATGCGCTGGCCGAGATTGCCGCCGGTGTGCGCTCAACGCTGCCGAATCTGCGCGAGATAGTCGATCTTGAGGATCACCCGGCATTGTTCGCGGTCGACGGCAAGGTCCGTGCGCGACCCTTGGCGCGGGCGAACGATCCGGCGCAGGTGCAATACACCTCGGGCACGACCGGATTTCCGAAAGGCGCCGTGTTGTCGCATCGCAACCTGACCAACAACGCGCGCTTCAGCCTGGCGCGCCTGGGTGCGCGCGCCGGCGACACCTATCTCAACGCCATGCCGATGTTCCACACGGCCGGTTGCTCGATTGGCCTGCTCGGTTGCGTGCAATTGCGCTGTCGCCTGATCATGGCGCGGCTGTTCGAGCCGGCGAACATGCTCTCGATTATCGAGCGGGAACGCGTGAACCTGATGATCGCCGTGCCGACGATGCTGATCGCGATGCTCGAAGCGTACGCGCGACAACCGCGAGACACCAGTTCGCTGCGCGTCGTGCTGAGCGGCGGCGCGACGGTGCCGCCGGACCTGATCGCGCGCATCCAGGACACGTACGGCTGCGCTTTCACAATCATCTACGGCCAGACCGAAACCTCGCCCGGCCTGACGCAAACGCGGCTCGACGATCCGTGGACCGAACGCACCGAGACGATCGGTCAGGCCTACCCGCACACCGAACTGGCGATCCGCGACACGGCGAACAATCGGGTCGTCGCGCTCGGCTCCATCGGCGAGATCTGTGTGCGCGGCTACAGCGTGATGCTCGGCTACAACGACAATCCCGAAGCGACCGCCAAGACCATCGACGCCGACGGCTGGTTGCACACCGGCGATCTCGGCACGATGGATAAAAATGGATTTGTGCGCATCACCGGCCGGGTCAAGGACATGATCATCCGCGGCGGCGAGAATATCTTTCCGGCGGAGGTCGAAAACGTGCTGATCACGCACGCCGCCATCGCCGAAGTCGCCGTGGTCGGAGTGCCCGATCCGCACTGGGGCGAGATCGCGATCTGCTTCCTGCGCGCGCGTGCTGGAGCGGCGCTCGATGCCGCCGATCTGGTCGGTCATGTACGCCGCGAACTGGCCGCGCCGAAAACTCCGGCGCAGTGGATCGTGCTCGACGCATTTCCACTGACCGGCTCGGGCAAAATCCAGAAGTTCGTGCTGCGCGATCGTTACGTCGCCGGCGAATACGCCGAGCGGATTCTCCACAGCGCGTGCGCAAAATCCTGATCGGCGGGAGTGCGCGCGGAAGTCCCACACGCTTCGCGGCGATTCACTGCGGACCCGAACCTTTCCCGTCGTCGGCATGCTGCTTCAGCAGTGCGTCGAAAGCCGGGTTACCGCGCAGCGGATCCCAGGTTGGTTCCAAGCGCAGCTGCGCAGCCGTCGGACCTGCCGGTACGCCAAGGATCCGCCGCAAAGTGGCAATCGCCGCATCGTGGTCGCCACCGATGGTCTGCACTTCGGCCAGCGCCCATTCCGCCCAGGGCCGCCAGATCGCATCGTTTGCGTAAAGCTGGACGGCACGCGCGGCCTGATCGAGAGCCGCCTTTTGCCGCCCCGCGTGAGCGTAGGCAAGACCCAGGGTTACCGGCAGCAGGGAATCGTCGACCTGCGCGGACATCGGCTCAATCTGCGCGATCAGGCGCTCGAACGTCGCCTGAGCCGCGGCTTTCTGCCCGGCCAGCTGCTGTGCGTCTCCGAGGTAAATCGTCAGCTGGGGGCCGAAGCCATCGAGCGTGGCTTCGGGCCGCGCAAGCACCGGTTGCAGCTCCTCGATCGCCGTCGTGAAACGGCGTTCGAGCAATCTTTGATACCCGCGGAAATAGGCAGCGAGAGGATCGATTCCGGCCGACGGAACCGGATCGAGTATGCGTGCCGCATCGGCTAGGCGCCCTAGAGACTGGTAGGCGGAAGCCCGGTAGGGGGTGATCTGCGCATCGTCGGGTGCCAGCGCCGCAGCCCGATCCAGCCATTGCAGGGCTTCGTCAAAGCGGTGCATATTGCCGAGCGTCTCAGCGCCGATCGTCGTCATCAGACCCGCGTCGCGCGGATCGAGATCGGCGGCCTGTTTCAGATGCGCCAGCGCCTGCCCCCACTTGCCCTGCCGGCGCTCGACCAAGCCCAGGTACTGGAGCGCCGCCTTGTTGTTCGGGGAGCGCTGCAGGATGGCTTCGTACACCTTCTGCGCGCCGGCGAAATCGCGCATGATGCGATACAAATAATCGCCCTGTGCCAGCTGCGCCTCGCTCGACTGCGGTTGCAGCTGCAGCGCGGTGTCGGCCGCGTTCTTGATGAACTGGGGTGTGTACTTGTCGGCATCGACATTGTTGAAATAGAGGTAACTGGCGCTCGTACCAAGCTGTACCCAAGCGAGCGCGAATTTCGGGTCGAGACGTACGGCCTCGGAAAATGCAGCGATGGCCTTGCGCGTCGTTGCAAAATCGTAACCTGTGTCCTGCAACGCCAGGCCGCGTAGATAGAAGTCATAGGCCGCGAGATTTTCGGTCGGCTTCTTCGCCACCGCTTCCTGCTCCGCGCCGCTGAGCTTGGCGTTCAATTTTTCGGCGATCGCGCCGGCGACCTCGCCTTCGACGGCGAAGATATCGTCGAGCTTGCGGTTGTAGATCTCCGCCCAGAGGTGATCATCGGTCGCTGCGCGAATCAGCTGCACATTGATATGCACGGCATCGCCGACTTTCTGCACCGTGCCTTCGAGGATATTGGCGACGCCGAGCTGCTTGGCGATCTCCGGCAGATTGTCGGGGCTGCTCGCATAGTGCTGGGTTGAGGTTCGCGAAATCACTTTCAGCGCGCCGATTTTCGCCAGCCGGGTCAGGATTTCGTCCTGGATGCCTTCGGCGAAATAGGCATTCGCCTTATCGTCCGACAGATTTTCAAACGGCAGCACAGCGACAGACTTATCCGATATGGTGGTGATCGCCTCTGCTGCCTTCTGCGGCAGCCAGAAACGCTGCGCCAGCAAAAACACCACGGCGAGGCCGAGAACGGCGATGATCACGAAATTGAGCTTCTGCCCGGTGCGCCGCACGATCGATTCGTTCGGCGCAACCTCGTTGCTCTTGACGATCCCCTGCGGTGTTATTTCGTAGATCCACGACAGTGCCAGCACGACCGGAAAACTGGCTATGACGATCAGAACCATGATCCGTTGCGCCAACGCGGAGACGCCGAAGATCGGCAGAACCTGCGTCGCCACCTGCACCAGCAGCCAGGCGACCACCGCGTAGAACGCCCCGACCCGCAACACGTTGCGCCGTTTGAGTTCGGAAAAAAACGACGGCGCACTTTGCTGCTTGTATTCCGCGCTCGATCCATCCGCACCGGCGCGAGGTTCGGGCAGCGGACCGGAGACGCGCGTCGCCGCTTGTTGCGAGTTCGATCGCGATGGCTGCGACGTGCTGGCATTTGATAGCGACACCAAGGGCGCGCGTCCGTCCGCAAAACCACCTTCGCGCTCGATCGCTTCGATCTGCGCCACCACTTCGGCACCGGTCGTCACGCGATCCGCTGGCTGCTTGGCCAGCATCCGCGCCAGCAATCCCTGCAAGGCCCGATACGGCGCTGGCAATTCGGGCGTTGGCGCATTCATGTGCTGCATGCCGACCGCCCATTGGTCGGCGCCGACGTAGGGCGGAGCGCCGGTCAACAATTCGTACAGCACGATACCCAGACTGTACAGATCGGCGCGGCCGTCCAGCTCGCCGCCGCGCCACTGCTCCGGGCTCATGTAGGCGGGCGTGCCGATCACACTGCCCGCGCCGGTGATCGTGGCGCCGGTGTTGCTCACGCGCGCGATGCCGAAATCCGCCAGCAGGTAGTTGCCGTGCTCGTGGCGCAGGATGTTCGACGGCTTGACATCGCGGTGCACGATGCCATGCGTATGCGCATAGTCCAGAGCGCTGGCAATCTCGCGAACGCAGCGCAGCACCTCACGCGGCGCAAGCTGCTCACCGGTCGCGACGATCGCACCCAGCGGCAGATATTCCATCGCGATGTATTGCATGCCCTGGTGCAGGCCGACGTCGTATATGGCGACGATATGCGGGTGATGCAGGCTGGCGACGGTGCGCGCTTCGCGCAGCAAGCGTTCGGTGGAGGAAGGATCGGCCAGCTGCGGATCGAGCACCTTGAGCGCGACTTCACGTCCGAGCGAGGTCTGCTCGGCCACGTACACTGTCGCCATCCCGCCACGGCCAAGCTCGCGCGTGATGTGGAAACCCGGTAGATCGAACACCGACGTCAACCGCCCCCTGAGGTGTGGACACGGTGAAGTATAGGGCCGTTGGCGCGCGAAAGCCTGAAGTTTCTGACCTGAATCCGGGGCCGACAGCCTGCTGACTAGCTGCGCGTCGACCCGTTACAAAGTCGGCGTGTGGTTTTCGAAGATTGCTCAAGTCAAGGTGTACGCGACGCAGTGTAAGCGGCGAGCGCAATCATGTCCTCGACGGTCAATTTGGCTACCACCGCCTGCATCGGCAACGTCGCCGCGCCGCTGCGTCCGCCGTCCTGGAACTGGATCAACTGGCGCACGATGTAAGTCGGCGAGCGCCCAGCCAGCGGCGGAATATCGCCGACGCCGCGCAAACCCACGCCGTGACAGGCGATGCAGGCCTGCGTCTTGCCGCCGCCGTTGGTGGCCAGCGCCTTGCCGCGGGCGATGCTGCCGCGCGGCACGTAGGCGATGAACCCTGAGCGCGCATCGCGCAGCTCGGTGCGCTTGACATCCTGCGCCACTTCGATGATGCGATTGCCGATCGGCTCGCGGCCCGCGCCCTCGATCGGCACCAGCATAAAGTGCTCCCATTGCGTCTTCGGCACCATTGCCGTTTCGACCACACGCGTCCATGCTTTGAACCGCAGGCGAGAAAAATACTCAGCAGCCAGATCGAGGTCGGCGTCGCTGACGTTGCGTGCTTCGACCGGCATGTATTTCGCCATCTCCGGCGCGCCGCTCGTGCGTTCGCTGCTGCGAAACGCTTTCACCTGCGCGACGATGTAGGCAGCGGGCAATCCGGCGAGCGCGGAATTTTCCGGACGCCCCAGTCCGTTCGGCAGATGGCAATACCCGCAGGGCCACGTCTGTGCGCGAGCACGCGCCACGATCTCGGGCATCGGCGGATGATCCTGCGGCCACCAGTCGGGCACGCTGGAAATGTTCGTGGTCTGCGCCGCGGTGAACGCCTTTGCGCTGCCCGGCACGTGCAACGGCGTCTTGTCGTCCGCCGGCACGGCCGGCATCTTCGCGAGCGGGTTTTGCGGAAGCGCCCACGCCTTTGCTGACTCGATCTCCGCATTCGGCATCTGCTGCGCCAGGCCGATATTGGAAACAACGAGCAGCGATCCCAGCGCGCACAGCAGCAGGTTGCGGTGTTCCGCACGCGGCCGTAACCGGTTCATGGCGCGAATATCTCTTGCAGAACGCCCAGCGTGGCCGTCAGCGCCGCCTCGCGGACCAGACCCAGTCGCTTGATCAAGCGTGCCTTGTCCAACGTGCCAATCTGATCGAGCAGGATCAGACCGGACTTGCCCTGGAACTGGATCGGTATGCGGAACGGCGCCGGGCGACTGCCTGTCGTCATCGGCACAACGATCACGGTGCGCAGAAAGTCATGCATCTCGCGCGGTGAGATAACGACGCAGGGCCGACTTTTGCGAATCTCGCTACCCAACGCCGGATCGAGCGCCGCCAACCAGATTTCGCCGCGCTTCACCACGTTCGGCTTCACCATTTCAGGTGCTCGTCGTCGGCGTTGGCGAATTCCGGCCAGACCAGCGCATCGTCGCCCTGTTCAGCGACCCGCTTGCTGGCGCTCGCCCAACCTTCGCGCGGCGCGTATTGCACAGGACGCAGCACCAGTGCGCCGTCCTCCACGGTCATGATGGCTTCGTCAATCAAACCGACTTGCGCCAGCACCGGCTTGGGAATGATCACACCCTGCGAATTGCCCATCTTGCGAATCGCGGTTCTCATGTCCGTCTTGTATTATCTCAAGTTATTACTATGTTATAACAGGGTGTAATGGCCGACAAGGTGGCGGTTTAAGGATGGTCTGATTTACCCACGTCCGTTCGCAACGTTCTACGATGCAGCGTGCCGGACGCAAATTTGCTCGCCGCATTGTTAGCTTCTTCGCCCCG
>JAYTQX010000180.1:0-5724 GCA_043746455.1 Pseudomonadota bacterium | reverse complement strand
CGCCGGTCGATCCGAAGGTCAAGACCGTTCCGCTCGCCAATTCCGAGGCCGAGGCCAAAGCAGCTGCCGAGGAAGCGAAACGTGCCACGGCCACACCGGTGCACGTGTTGCCGCCCGCACCCGAACAGAAATTCAACAGCCCGGGCCTGCCGCCCGAAGTGCAGAGGGCCGCCGAGGCGACCGAGTTGCCGGTGATCACCGTGCGCCAGGAAGGCAACGAGACGATCGAGGAATACCGCAAGCACGGCAAGCTGTTCGCGCAACGCATTATTCCCAAGGACGGCGGCGAAACCAAATGGTACGTCGACCAAAGATACACGGGGCCGCTGCCGCCGGATCCCGCGGCCGGCGTGTCGGGTCATGTCGCGCCGGTGGAATACAGGGTGTTCGAATGGAAATAGTATACTTTTCCACTCGACCGCGAGTGGCCTAAGCGACCGACTTTTTATCGGCCAGCGCCGCGAGCAGGGCTTCGCGCGGCAGCTTCCCGGTCGCATTGCGCGGCAGCGCAGCGACCCGGCGCAGCGGGCGTGGCAGGAAGACAGGATCGATCGCCTTGCGCAGCGAGGCGAGGATGCCGGGCTCGTCGAGTTGCGGGGCGACCGCCAGGGCGGCGAGGCGGCGCACACCATGCGCATCCGCATCGAGCTGGAACACGACCGCATCGTCCACGCCCGGGATCGCCAGCAGGCGCTGGGTGAGATCGCCGAGCGAGCCGCGTTTGCCGGCGATTTCCAGAAGATCCGAATTGCGCCCGCGCAACTGGAATTGCCGCTGTGGCAGCAGTTCGACGATGTCCTGCAACAAGGTCGGTTCGCCGAAATGCGACGCGGTCGCGAGGGTGCCGTCCGGCTGCGGATGCAGTTCGACGCCCTCGTAGAGCGACCACGCGGCGAGATGCGCGGTACGCCGCTGGGCGATGACGCAGGTTTCGGTCGAGCCGAACAGTTCGATCACCTGTGTTGCATAGCGTTGCTCGACGCGCGCGGCCAGCTCGGCCTCGAGCGGCGCGGTGGCGCTGACCACGGCGGCCAGCGTCGGCAAAGCGAGGTTCTCCTGCAGCAATGCGCGCAGGTGAAACGGCGTCGTCACCAGCACACGCGGCGCCGGAATCTCGTTCAGCGCCTGGGCGATATCGGCCGGGAAAAACGGCCGCCCGGCATGGATCGCCGCGCGACTGCGCAACGGCAGCAGGACCGACAGTTCCAGACCGTACATATGCTGTGCGGGCACAGTCGCGACGATATTCGGTGTTGGTCCTGCGGCCTCGAGCGTGGCCCGGTTCAGGGCGCTGCTGGCGCAGAAGCTTTTCCATGTCTTGCAATTCGCCTTCGGCGCGCCGGTCGAGCCCGAGGTGAAAGCGATGGCGAGCGTGTGATCCGCCGCTATAAGCGGAATGGTATTTATATACTTATCTACTTTCCCCCGCGGCCGTGCGACATTAAAACTGCGCGGCGCAGCCGACTCGTCATCGCTGAGCGCATAGCTCGGTGCGTACGCATGCAGTATGTCGTTCACCGCCTGCGGTGCGCGCGACGACGGCAACAGACTGGTCTGGCCGGCAATGGCTGCGGCGCAAAACGATACGAGAAATCGATAGCGGTCCGCGCACAGATTCACCGCATACAGGCTATTTGGCAGGCGCTGCGTGAGCTCCTGAACGTCGGCCAGGAATTCGCCGGCGCTCACCGCCTCGCCGCCTCGCCAGGCAAAGGTGCGCGATAAATCCGCGTCTGTCAGCAAAGGTATGGTTTGTGCCGGGCTGCGCTTGCGTCTACTTTCGACCACTGCCGACATGCGTCCTCCTTAACCCATCTCCGAACAACTGCCCGACCGGCGCGATGTCGGCGATGGCATGAATGCTTTCGCAACCCTCGCTGCGCAAGGGGAGTTTGCCCCTTGACCCAAGCCGCCGCAAGAGCCAGAGCCTCGCGCCACGATGATTATTCAGACCGCTACCTTAACCGCGCACAAACTCCCCGCTGATCGCGTCGCGTATCGGCGTCGGTTTCTCAAGCCCTCCGGTCGCGCCGTCGAGGATATAGCCGAGTCGATCGCCGAACGACGCACGCACCTGCGCTGCGTCGCGCGCCGGCGCTTCACCGTGACGGTTCGCGCTGGTCGATACCAGCGCAGCGCCGAACGCGTGGCACAGTTGCGCCGCGAGAGGGTGCGCGGTGACGCGCAGCGCGATGCCCGCGTGCTCGCCGGCGAGCCAGGCCGGCGTCGTCGCGGAACGCGGGAACACCCAAGTGTACGGGCCCGGCCAGGTCGCGCGTGCGCGTGCCAGCGCGTCTGCAGGTACGACGCCGATAAAGTCCCTGACTTGATCAAAATCTGCAGCGATCAGCAGCACGCCCTGCGCGCTGGGCCGCTGTTTCAGCGCAAACAACTGCGCTACGGTGGTCGCGTTCAGCGGATCGCAACCCAAACCAAAGACCGCTTCGGTCGGATAGGCGATGACGCTGCCCGAGCGCAGCGCCGCAACCGCGGATTCGAGCGCGTCTGGCACGACAGGCAACCTCAGCTTGCCCCGCTGGCGGCCTTTGCCGATTTCCTGACTGCGGTTTTCTTCGCCGCCACCTTTTTGCGCGGCTTTTTCTTCGCCGCCGCTTTCTTTGCGGCAGTTTTTCTTGGCGGTGCCGTTTCGGCCGTGGCTGCCGGCGTGGTTTTCGCCGCCGCCTTGCGGAAGCGTCCACCACGTTTGGGTTTGTCGGGAGCCGCAGCCAGCAGCTCGGCGCACTCGGCTTCGCTCAACGTCGCGGGCTCGCGATCCTTCGGAATGCGCGCGTTCTTGCTGCCATCGGTGATGTACGGGCCGTACTGGCCGCGCAGGATTTGAATGGCGCCGTCGCGGAAACTCGCGATGACCCGGTTGCGAATCGCCTCGGCTTTCTCGTGCAGCACTTCCTTCGCGCGCTCCAGCTCGATCGTGTACGGATCGTCGGGTGGCTTGATCGACGCATACGTCTTGCCGTGCTTGACGAATGGGCCGAAGCGGCCGATGCCGACGCTGATCGTCTCGCCGCCCGCCGCCTCGCCAAGCGTGCGCGGCAGCTTGAACAGATGCAGGGCGTCCTCAAGCGTGATCGTGTGGATGCTCTGTCCGGGGCGCAGGCTGGCGAAGCGCGGCTTGTCGTCGTCGTCCTTGCTGCCGATCTGCGCCATCGGCCCGTAGCGGCCCAGACGCACGCTGAGCGGTTTGCCCGACGCAGGATCGAGTCCCAACTCGCGCGAGCCGCTCGCTTCGGAGCGATCCACCGACTCGGTCTTGTCGTCGACGAGGGCCTTGAATGGCGTCCAGAATTTCTGCAGCAGCGGCACCCAGTCCTCTTCGCCGCGGCTGACTGCATCAAGTTCGTCTTCTAGCTTGGCGGTAAAGTCGTAGTCGACGTACTGGGCGAAGTGTCCGGACAGGAACTTCGCCACGGCGCGGCCGACATCGGTCGGCTTGAAGCGCCGATTGTCGAGGATCGCGTATTCGCGATTGAGCAGCACCTGGATGATGCTTGCGTAGGTCGACGGCCGGCCGATACCGTATTCCTCCAGGGTCTTGACCAGACTCGCTTCCGAATAGCGTGGCGGCGGCTCGGTGAAATGCTGTTCGGCGAGAATGTCCGCGAGCGGCACGGCTTCGCCGATCTGCATTGCCGGCAATTTGCGATTGTCGTCATCGTCCTCGGCATTCTTCTGATCGCGGCCTTCCTCGTAGACGGCAAGAAAGCCTGGATCGACCACGGTGGTGCCGCTGGCGCGCAGGGTCGAATCGCCACCCGCATCGAGATCGACCGACACGGTATCCAAGGTTGCGAACTGCATCTGGCTGGCGACCGCGCGCTTCCAGATCAGTTCGTACAACTTGCGCTGATCGTCGTTCAGGAATGCGGCGATGCTGCGCGGCGTGTGCAGAGCCGTGGTCGGACGAATCGCCTCGTGCGCTTCCTGTGCATTCTTGGATTTGCTGCGGTAGATATTCGGACTCTCCGGCAGCGCCTTGGCGCCGTAGTCGCGCGCGATCACGCCGCGGATGTCGGCGATCGCGTCGTTGCCGATGTTGACCGAGTCGGTACGCATGTAGGTAATCAGGCCAACCGTGCCCTCGTCGCCGATCGCGACGCCTTCGTAGAGACCCTGGGCGAGACGCATCGTGCGGCCGGTCGAGAAGCCGAGTTTGCGCGCGGCTTCCTGTTGCAGGGTCGAGGTGGTGAACGGCGGCGACGGCCGCCGCTTGCGTTCCTTCGACTGCACCTCGGTGACGATAAGGCGGCCCTGCGCGGACTTGATCAATGCCGTGCGCGCGGCATGCGCGTCGGTCTCGTTGGTCAGGTCGAACTGCTCGAACTTCTTGCCGTACAGTTTCAGCAGGCGCGCGGAAAAGCGTTGATCCGGATGCGCGCAATCGGCCTCGATCGACCAGTACTCGCGCGCCCTGAACGCCTCGATTTCCTCCTCGCGCTCGACGATCATGCGCAGCGCGGGCGATTGCACGCGACCAGCCGACAGGCCGCGCTGCACCTTGCGCCACAGCACCGGCGACAGATTGAAGCCGACCAGATAATCGAGCGCGCGCCGCGCCTGCTGCGCATTGACCAGATCGAGCGACAGCGCGCGCGGATTCGCCACGGCTTCCTGGATCGCGTGCGGCGTGATCTCGGAGAACACCACGCGGTGCAGAGCCTTGCCTTCGAGCAGGTTGCGCTGCTTGAGGATCTCGGCGATATGCCAGGAGATCGCCTCGCCTTCGCGATCCAGGTCGGTGGCGAGGTAGAGCGCATCGGCCTTGGCCGCGGCCTTAGCGATCGCCTCGACGTGCTTCTCATTCCTCTCGATCAGTTCGTAGGCCATGGCGAAGCCGGCATCGGGATCGACCGCGCCTTCCTTGGGCTTCAGATCGCGCACGTGACCGTAGGAGGCGAGCACGGTGAAGTCCTTGCCGAGATATTTGTTGATCGTCTTTGCCTTGGCGGGCGATTCGACGATGAGCAGATTTTTAGCCATAAGTTTTTTACGGCTGCGCTGTGCGCGGCCAGTCCGGATCGAGGCGGATAATTGGATTGCATAACAGGAAATTCGACGCGGGAATGTGTCGCATCCGACAGGGCGCCCTTTTTTCAGTCAACCTGCGAAAGCGGCGTGTGTCAAGCGCGCTGATCGGCAAGGCGCGCAAGACCAAGCCGCAAGGAGCACGCTGGACTGGCAGAAAATACCAAAGGAAACAGAGACTTTCCCCCGGTGTGCGGCGTCACATGATCAGCCGGTTTTGCGCGCGTAGCGACCGCCCTGCGCAACGACGAAACCATCGAGTTCGAGTACCAGAAGCATCGATGACAGCGCGGCGGCGGGCAATTGCGTGCGCTCGGCGAGCTCGTCCAGCGCCGCCGGTGTGTGGTCCAGTGCGGCGATCAGGCGCGCGTATTCGGGATCGCCGGAATGTGCTGCCATCGGCGCATTGGCAGCATGGCGCGAATTAGCCGCGCCACCATCGTCAACTGCCAGACGCGTGCGCAAGCCATCGGCCAGCACGGCGCCGACCCCGCGCAGTTCCTCGAGCACTTCCTGCGCGGTCTCGATCAGCTTTGCACCCTCGCGGATCAGCTTGTGGCAGCCGCGCGCGAGCGGGCTGTGGATCGAACCCGGCAGCGCGAATACTTCGCGGCCCTGCTCGGCCGCATAGCGCGCCGTGGTCAGCGAGCCGGACTTGATACTGGCTTCGACCACCAACGT
>JAYTQX010000179.1:0-2719 GCA_043746455.1 Pseudomonadota bacterium | reverse complement strand
TTGCGCGTCTGGATACCGACGAACAGGCGCGCGTGGGTCGGGTCGCCGATGCGGTAGTTGAATTCGGTGATGCTGTGCGTGCCGAGCAGGCTGCAGAAGCGGCGGAAACTGCCGCGCTCCTCGGGCATGGTCACCGCGAACAGCGTTTCGCGCGCTTCGCCGACTTCGGCGCGCTCGGCGACGAAGCGCAGGCGGTCGAAATTGAGATTCGCGCCGCTGGCGATCGCGACCAGGGTTTTATCGTGCAGATTCTCGCGCACGGCGTACTGTTTTGCGCCGGCGATCGCGAGCGCGCCCGCGGGTTCGAGCATGCTGCGCGTGTCGGCGAACACATCCTTGATCGCCGCGCACAACGCATCGGTGTCGACACGCAGAATTTCGTCGACATGTTCGCGGCACAGGCGGAAGGTTTCCTCGCCGACGAGCTTCACCGCGGTGCCGTCGGAGAACAGACCGACTTCATTAAGCTCCACACGCTTGCCCGCTTCCAGCGAGCGCGCCATCGCGTCGGAGTCCTCGGTCTGCACACCGATGATGCGGATCTCCGGCCGCACCGCCTTGACGTAGGCGGCGATGCCCGCGATCAGCCCGCCGCCGCCGACGGGCACGAAGATCGCGTCGATCGCACTTTGATGCTGGCGCAGGATTTCCATCGCGACCGTGCCTTGCCCCGCGATCACGTCGGCATCGTCAAACGGGTGCACGAGGGTCAGCCCACGCTCCGCGCCAAGCTCGAGCGCGGCGCGATATGCATCGCTGTAGGACTCTCCCGTCAGCACCACCTCGACCGCGGCGCCGCCGTGCGCTCTCACCGCGTCGATCTTCACTTCCGGCGTCGTCACCGGCATCACGATGACCGCGCGCGTGCCAAGCCGCCTGGCCGCGAGCGCGACGCCCTGCGCATGGTTGCCCGCCGACGCCGCGAAGACGCCTCGCGCACGTTCCTCGGCCGTGAGCTGCGCCATCTTGTTGTAGGCGCCGCGCAGCTTGAACGAGAAAACCGGCTGGTTGTCCTCGCGCTTCAGATACAGACGGTTGTTGAGGCGTGCAGAGAGGTTGGGCGCGAAATCGAGTTCGCTTTCACGCGCCACGTCGTAGACGCGCGCGGTCAAAATCCTGCGCAGATAGTCGTGATTGGAAACAGGCATGGCGCGGCGCTATGAATGAATGGCGATCATAGACGATCGCCTTGCCGCGCGCAGGAATCAGGCTTGCGAAAATCCGTCTCGCGCGCACGCTTGGCCGCGCGAGACGGAACAGGGCATGCTGTTTCGCTTAAAAGAAGATGATGCCGCCGAAGGAGCCGCCGAACTGCTTGGCGGTGTTGCCCAGATAGTCCTTCGACCGGGTCTCGCCCAATTCGCCGGCCAGCGTGATGCTCTTGGTCAGCGCGTAGTACAAACCACCCGTCACGTTGCTGTTGGACTTGAACGACGCGTTCAGCGCGGTGTTGGTCGCGTTGTTATCCGAGTTGCGGCTCTCGCCGTAGTTCAAGCCGAACTTCAGCTTGTCGTTGAGTTTGTAGGTGCCCTGGATCAGGTAAGCGCGTCCGTTGATCGGTCCCTCATCGCCTTCGGTCAGGATGCCCAGACCCTTGCCATCCTCGTAATTGACCAACAGGCCGAACGGACCGGAGTTGAACGACGCTCCGATTTCCCCCGCATTGGCGTCGAAGTTGCCACCGCTGCCAGCGGCACCGTAGAACTTCTGCGAGACGACTCCCACCCAGGCTTTGAACCCGCCGGTCACCCACGCCAATTGGCCTTGGAACTGCGGGTAGGATTTGGATGTGTACGCGCCCACATCCACCGGGCTCATCAGGCCCCCCGTGAAGGTGAAGCCCTGACCCAGTACCGGAGAGGTATAGGTCAGCTGGCCATAGTTGTTCAGATAGGTATAACCGGCGCCAATATGACCCAAGGTCACCCGTCCGCGCTGGGTCGCCTGCGTGGGCGCTCCCGCACCGATCAAGGTCATGTCGTTGAGAATCGCGTTGCTGGCGAAAATGCCGTAGTCACGGCCGATCTTGAGCGTGCCGGCCTCGGCCGTGCCGATGGTGAAGAACGCTTGACGCACGTCCACTTCACTATTCGACGCGATCGCCGACGATTGCGCCGCCGCCACCATGATGCCGATCGTGCCGCCGATCTCCAGGCCACCTTGGCTGGTCTTGAACTTGGTGATCAACCCGCTCGGCAGCAAGCCATTGCCGATCGTGGTCTTGTTGCTCTCGCCCGAACAGCCCAGGCCCTTGCCGGCCAGCGCCGGTCCGCCCACCGCATCGCCCGAACAGCTCACGCTGGTGTAATACGTGTTCACAATCCCGCCTACATCGATGGTCCAGTCGCCACTCTGAATCTCAACTGCGCCAGCATCCGCTGCGAACGCCGCCGCACCGAGCGAGGCCGCCGCAACTGCAGCCAGGTACGAGCGAGATATTTTGTTCTTACGCTTGGTAATTTTGTTCATGACCAGTCCTCCTCCAAGAATGGGGCGAGCTTTCTTACAGCAGGTTACGTGCCATGCGCTCTCATGTTGCGATGAGTCAAGGGGTTTGCTTCGCTGCAATTGAGAGAATGGGCAGAAATTTTTGCGCTGCCGCATGGAACATCCTCCGAATGTCTGCACCAGCACCGGGGCACCGTTAATTTTCCATTACACAGTGCCCGCGTTTTGTTCCGTTTCGGCACAATCCGTTCGAAACCATCCCACCTTGTGT
>JAYTQX010000178.1:0-20040 GCA_043746455.1 Pseudomonadota bacterium | reverse complement strand
TTCGATTGCAGTGAAGGATTCGACGGTCGCGGCAAGGCTGCGCGTAGCCGGCGCGATCATTCTGGGCAAAACCAATTTGAGCGAGTGGGCGAATTTCCGCTCGACGCATTCCACCAGCGGCTGGAGCGGGCGCGGCGGTCTGACGAAAAATCCCTATGCGCTCGACCGCAATCCCTGTGGATCGAGCGCCGGCACAGGCGCAGGCATCGCGGCGAATCTCGCCACCGCCGGCGTCGGTACGGAAACCGATGGCTCGATCGTCTGCCCTTCCTCGGCCAACGGCCTGGTCGGGATCAAACCGACCCTCGGCCTCGTCAGCCGCGCCGGCATCGTGCCGATCTCGCATAGTCAGGACACTGCCGGGCCGATGGCGCGCAGTGTCGCCGATGCGGCCGCGTTGCTCAACGTGCTGGCCGGCGCGGATCCGCGCGATGCGGCAAGCGGCGCAAGCGAGCAGCATCGCACCGACTATATGAAATTTCTCGATGCGAACGGATTGAAAGGTGCGCGCATCGGCGTCGTGCGCAAGTTCGCCGGTTTCAACGCCGACGTCGACAGGCTGTTCGACGAAAATATCGCGGCGCTGAAAGCCGCGGGCGCGGAAATCGTCGATCCGGTCGAGTTGCCGAATCAGGGCAAGTACGACGATGAGGAAAACATCGTTCTGCAATACGAGTTCAAGGCCGATCTCAACGCCTATCTTGCCCAGCTTCGGCCGAATGTGAAAACGCGCAGTCTCGCCGATCTGATCGCGTTCGATGCGGCCGAGCGTGAACGCGAAATGCCGTGGTTCGATCAGGAACTGTTCGTGCAATCGCAGGCGCGCGGCGACCTTGGCGACAAAGTATACAAAGACGCATTGGCCAAATCCAAGGCGCTTGCCGGACCGCAGGGCATCGATGCGGCGCTGCAGAAAGACAAGCTCGATGCATTGGTCGCGCCGACCGGCGGCCCGGCCTGGCTGACCGACTGGGTGAATGGCGATCACTTCGGCGGCGGCAGCTCATCGCCCGCCGCGGTCTCGGGCTATCCGGCGATCACAGTGCCTGCGGGGTTCGTGCACGGCCTGCCGATTGGCCTTACGTTCTTCGGCACGGCATGGAGCGAACCTGGTCTGATCCGTTTGGCGTATGCATTCGAACAGGCCACGCATGCGCGCCAACCGCCGCGGTTCCTCGCGTATGTATCCGAGTCGCTCTCTGCTGCGAGCCCGCCGGAAAATGCCGGCAAATAATCGTTGACACGTGCAGCCGACGCGCCTACAGTGCACGCGCCTTCGGCTCGCCGCAGGCACTTCCCATTCCGATGAAACCCACAATGGACAGCTATCCGAGTACCGGCGCGGCTCTGCATCAAACGATGCAGCACGCTGCCTTGGCCGACAACCCAAGTGCCTCCCGCGCGATGCGGGCGAGCCTGCTCAGCCGATAGCTGGTCTGCTCGCCTCGTTCCCGCCGGGAATCGAGGTGAGCCATGAAACTGCAATTTTTCCACGCCCTGCTCGTGCCCGACCGCAGCTGCGACCTACGGCACTCGCATAGCGCGGTCGTGCGCGCACTGCCCTACGCGGTGGCCGCGAGCAACGATTTCGAGTTCGTGCGTACGAGCCTGTTCTGCCTCTGGCGGCGCAATCCGCAGACCGGCCGTCGTGAAATGCACTGGTCGACACAAGACTGAAACGACGTCTCCGCATGCTGCGTGGTTGAAGGTTTCGACTGCGCGGCAACCCATTGGAATCTCCGGAATCCACCCATGTCCCGATATCTATTTCGCTTCGCCGGCACCGCCGCTCTCGTGTGTGCGCTGGCGCCGTCCATCGCGCTGGCCGACGAGAGCGCTGACTTCGTGCCCCAGTTGCTGGGCACTCAGTATACTTTTATTGACCAGCATCAGGACGCGCTGCGCTCGCCCTATGCTGGGCCCCTCAGCCTGCGCCCACAAGGCGACACCGAGCGATCGCATACGTTCGGTGCGTATGTCGGCGTGCAACTGCTTTGGCATTTCCAGTTCTACTTCGACATAGAAATGTTCAAGGGAGAAGGCGTGAGCAATGCAACGGGACTCGCCGGACTGCCGAACGGCGACGTGATCCGCTCGGGCACGGCGAATCTTGGTAAGCGCCCCTACGTGGCAAGACGCGTGCTGCGCTATACCCTGCCGCTGGCCGACGAAACCGAGGATGTGGAGGCCGCACAGGATCAACTTGCCGGCAAGGAATACACGCACCGGCTTGAGGTCAAGTTCGGCAAATTCGCGGTGAGCGACGATTTCGACAAGAACCGCTACGCGAATTCAACGCGCACCCAATTCATGAACTGGGCCTTGTTCAACAATGTGGCCTGGGATTTCGCGGCGGATACGCGCGGATACACCAATGGGCTGCTGCTGGCCTGGATGCAACCCGCATGGACTTTGCGCTATGGCATATTCCAGATGCCCACGGAAGCGAACGGCCAGACCTTGGAATGGCCGCTCTCTCGCGCGCGCGGCGAGCAAGTGGAGCTCTCGCTGCAACCGCAGAAGGATGGTTTCGTGCTGCGCCTGCTGGCATTCCGCAATATCGCGCGCATGGGCGTGTATCGCGACGCGATTGAGATTGCACGGCAGACCGGCGGCATACCAGATATCCGCACCGACGATCAGAATGGCCGGCGCAAATATGGCTACACCGCGAACCTCGAACTGCCGCTGGTCGACAACGGCGATACGGGACTGTTCGCGCGGCTGGGCTGGAACGACGGACGCAACGAATCGTTTGCCTTCACCGAGGCGGATCGCGCCGGCAGCATCGGCGCGCAGCTATCCGGCGCGCATTGGAGCCGTCCACAAGACCGCATCGCCATCGCGTTTGCTGAAAACGGCATCTCGCACGATCATAGGGATTATCTCGCGGCGGGCGGCAGCGGCTTTCTGCTCGGCGACGGGCGCATCGACTATGCGCGCGAGCGGATTGTAGAAATATACTATGCCACGGAAGCGATCAAGCACGTTACCTTGAGTCCGGATTTCCAGTTCATCCGAAACCCGGGGTACAACAGCGATCGCGGACCGGCGAAATTTCTAGGGCTGCGTCTGCATATCGAGTTGTGACGATACGCGGATCTGGTTATTTGGCAGACGGCAACGCCGGCGTGCCGCCGCGCTTGCGCACAATCAGCATGGCTATTTCCAGCGACTGCTCGTAGTTGAGGCGCGGATCGACCGTGGACTTGTACGCGCGCGCAAGGTCGATCTCGGTCAGGTCGCGCGCACCGCCGAGGCATTCGGTGACGTTTTCGCCGGTCAGCTCCAGATGCACGCCGCCGAGGCGCGTGCCGCAAGCGGCATGGATATCGAACGCGTGATCGAGCTCAGCGCGGATATTCGCGAAACGCCGCGTTTTTACGCCGTTCGCCAGTGTTTCGCCGTTGCCATGCATCGGATCGCAGCACCAGAGCACACGTTTGCCCTCGGCCTTCACCGCATTCAGATGTTGCGGCAGTTCGGCCTCCACCTTGGTCGCGCCCATGCGCGTGATCAGGGTCAGACGCCCGGGCTCGTTGTCGGGATTGAGCGCATCGATCACTCGCAGCAATTGCTCTGGCTTGACCCCCGGCCCGACCTTGAGGCCCATCGGGTTGCGGATGCCGCGGCAGTATTCGACATGCGCGCCGTCCAGCGCGGCCGTACGCATGCCGATCCACGGGAAATGCGTGGACAGGTTGAACCAACCCCAGTGGCGGGGTACTTGGCGCGTGACCGCCTGCTCATAGTTGAGCAGCAATGCTTCGTGCGAAGTATAGAAATCCACCTTGTTGAAGCTGCCCAGCGATTCACCAGCCAGCGTTTCCATGAAACGCACGGAATCGCCGATCGCCTCGACCATGTGCCGGTATTCGTCCTGCAGCGGCGAATGCTCGACCCAGGCCAAATCCCAGTACTCCGGGTGGTGCAGGTCGGCGAAGCCGCCGTCGATCAGGCCGCGCACAAAATTCATCGTCATCGCAGATTTGGTGTGCGCCTCGATCAATCGGCGCGGATCGGGCTCACGTGCAGTGGCGGTGAATTCAGGCGCGTTGACAATGTCGCCGCGATAGCACGGCAGAGTCACGCCGTCGCGCGTTTCAGTATCGGCCGAGCGCGGCTTGGCGTACTGACCGGCGAAACGCCCGACGCGCACCACCGGCATCTTGAGCCCGTGCACGAGCACCAGGCTCATCTGCAGCAGCACCTTCAGGCGATTGGCGATCAGCGACGAATTGCAGTCGGAAAAGCTCTCGGCGCAATCGCCGCCCTGCAGCAGGAAGCAGCGTCCTTCCGCCGCGTCCGCGAGCTTGCGCTTGAGCGCGAGCACTTCCCAGGAGGTAACCAGTGGCGGAAGCTCATGCAGCTCGGCCACCGCACGCTCCAGCGCCGCGCCATCGGCGTATACCGGCTGCTGTACCGCCGTCCGGTTTGTCCACGACGCCGGAGTCCAGTCCCTGGCGTGGCTGACCGGAGCGGGATTTATTTCATCCACACGCATAACTCTACTCATCGATTCCCAACCTTCGCATGATGCCAGATTGATGCTGCGCGGCAACCGGGTTCAGCGTTTGCGGAAGCCCGCCCATACCGCGCCCGCACCCAGCAGCACATAGCAAACCAGAGTCCAGAATGGCATGGCGAGGCCGAGGAAGGTCCAGTTGACTTCGGAGCATTCGGCGTGACCGGTGAAGGCCATCTTCAGCACCTTGCTCAGCGGGAAATTCTCGATCATGTAATTCCAGCCCGGTGTGCAGCCGGCGAACGGATCCGGCGGCAGGTGCTGTACCCAAAGGTGATATGCAGCGATGCCAACGCCCGCGCATGCACCGAGCAGGACGAGCAAGGCATACACGCGCCGCCCGTTTACACCCGGGTTATGCAACGCGCCAACCAGGAAAAAGATGCCCATGGCGATGAAGGCGATGCGCTGGAAAATGCACAGCGGACACGGCTCGATACCGAGGTCGACCTGCACGAAGACCGCATAGGCGAACAAGGCGGCGCAAACGACGAAGCCGGCGAAATACTGAGCGCGATAAGGCCATTGAAACGGATTGAACATCGTGGTTTCCGTTAGCGACGGTGCTGATCAGAGACAGCGCGACGCGCGTGACGTTCCGCAACTGCAAACAAGAAGGCCCCGACGATTTCGCGTCGAGGCCCTGTGCGTGCGAACCCACCTGCGCTTATTCGGCGGCAGCGGCAGCGTCGGTACGCGGACGATCGACGAGTTCGACATAGGCCATCGGTGCATTGTCGCCGACTCTGGATCCGCACTTGAGGATGCGCAGATAGCCGCCCTTGCGCTCGCGGTAACGCGGGCCGAGTTCGACGAACAGCTTGCCCACCGCGACCTTGTCGCGCAGGCGCGCAAAAGCGAGACGGCGATTGGCGACGCTGTCGGTCTTGGCCAGCGTGATCAGCGGCTCGGCGACGCGGCGCAGTTCCTTGGCCTTGGGCAGCGTGGTGCGAATCAGTTCGTGCTTGATGATCGAGGCAGCCATGTTCTTGAACATCGCTTCGCGATGGCTGCTCGTGCGATTGAGTTTGCGACCGGATTTCATGTGGCGCATAAATAATTCCTAAGTTATATAACTTTATAATTGTATCTTTTGCAGACAAACTCTGCGAAAAGTGAACTCTTGGTTCTGGCGAACATCCCTGTTTCTGTCGTCATTCCCGCGAGGCGCTTTTCAACAGCAAAGCTGGTCAAGCGGAAGTCCATTTTTGCTTTTTCAAAGACCGGCTCAAGATCAAGATGGATTCCCGCTTTCGCGGGAATGACGGCAAGAGCTGATCTTTCCGGTAAAACTCAATTCATCTGCATGCCGTGCTGCAGACCGGACGGCGGCCAGTTTTCCAGCTTCATGCCAAGCGAGAGGCCGCGCGTGAACAGCACGTCCTTGATCTCGGTCAACGACTTCTTGCCCAGGTTCGGCGTCTTCAGCAGCTCGACTTCGGTGCGCTGCACGAGGTCGCCGATGTAGTAGATGCTCTCCGCCTTCAGGCAGTTCGCCGAACGCACGGTGAGTTCCAGATCGTCGATCGGACGCAGCAGCACGGGGTCAACGCCGGCCTTGTCGGTCTTCGTCGTCTCCGATTCGCGGCGGGTGAAGTCGCCGAACACAGTGAGCTGGTCCTGCAAGATTTCCGCAGCCTTGCGCACCGCTTCTTCCGCGTCGATCGTGCCGTTGGTCTCGATGTCGAGAATCAACTTGTCCAGATCGGTGCGCTGTTCGACGCGCGCGCTGTCGACTTCATAGGCGACGCGGCGCACCGGGCAGAACGACGCATCGAGCTGCAGGCGACCGATCGGACGGCTTTCCTCGTCCGGACGACGGCGCGAGGTGGCCGGCTGGTAGCCGACGCCGCGCGCGATCTTCAGGCGCATGTTCAGGGCGATATCGCGCGTCAGATGGCAGATCACGTGCTCGGGATTGAGGATCTCGACATTGTGATCGAGCTTGATGTCGCCGGCGGTGACCACGCCCTTGCCTTTCTTGGACAAAGTGACGGTGGTCTCGTCGAGATTATGCAGGCGGATCGCGACATCCTTGAAGTTGAGCAACACTTCAATGACGTCTTCCTGCAGGCCCTCGAGCGTCGTGTATTCGTGCAGCACGCCGTCGATCTCGACTTCGGTGATTGCCGCGCCGGGAATCGAGGACAGCAGCACGCGCCGCAGCGCGTTGCCAAGGGTGTGACCGAAACCGCGTTCCAGCGGTTCGACCGAGACTTTGGCGCGATTGACGCCGGTGTGTTCCACATGCAGACCGCGCGGACGCAGGATGGTAGTAGGCGAAGAAGCCATGAACTACACTCTCCGTAGAGGGGAAAAGGGGATACAAATATATTTTGGTGCAACGGCGGATTTTCAACCCGCTCGGCGCCGCATCCGGATTACTCCGGACGCAAGCTGGTATTACTTGGAATACAACTCGACGATCAGGCTCTCGTTGATGTCGCTCGGCAGATCCGAGCGCTCCGGCAGCGCCTTGAGGGTGCCAGCGAACTTGTTCGCATCGACTTCGACCCAACCCGGCGCCTGGTCCATTTCCTGCGACAGGGTCAGCGCTTCCTTGATGCGCAACTGGTTGCGCGACTTCTCGACGATCGCGACCAGATCGCCCGGCTTGACCGCGTACGACGGCAGGTTGACCTTCTTGCCGTTGACTTCGATCGCCTTGTGCGACACCAGCTGGCGCGCTTGCGCGCGGGTCACCGCGAAACCCATGCGATAGACGATGTTGTCGAGGCGGCTTTCCAGCATGCGCAACAGGTTCTCACCTGTATTGCCCTTGGTCTGCGCGGCCTTGACGTAGTAGTTGCTGAACTGCTTTTCGAGCAGACCGTAGATGCGCTTGACCTTCTGCTTCTCGCGCAACTGCACGGCGTAGTCGGACAGGCGCGACTTTTTCGCACCGCCGGCGCCGTGCTGGCCGGGCTTCTGCTCCAGCTTGCACTTGGAGTCCAGCGCACGCGCCGCACTCTTGAGATTGAGGTCCGCGCCTTCGCGACGTGCGAGCTTGCAGGTAGGTCCGATATAACGTGCCATGTGTATTCTCTAGTTCTAATTCAGACGCGACGCTTTTTGGGCGGGCGGCAGCCGTTATGCGGGATCGGCGTAACGTCGATGATGTTGGTCACCTTCATGCCGAGCGCGTTCAGCGAACGCACTGCGGATTCGCGGCCCGGACCGGGGCCCTTGATGCGCACTTCGAGCGTCTTCACGCCATATTCCTGCGCCGCGCGCCCGGCCTTCTCGGCCGCGACCTGCGCCGCAAACGGGGTGGACTTGCGCGAACCGCGGAAACCGGCACCGCCGGAAGTCGCCCATGACAACGCATTGCCCTGACGGTCGGTGATCGTCACGACGGTATTGTTGAACGAGGCCTGCACGTGCACGATGGCATCGGTGACGACGCGCTTGGTTTTCTTCTTGGTCTTGGCAGTGACCGGCTTATTCATTTGTCATAGGTTCCAGGAAAGCTCTTTCAAAAAGTCCGCACAGGGATGTGCGGGTTTTTGCTGACGGATCAGCGTTGAATACGGTATCAATTTTTCTTGATCGCGCGGCGCGGACCCTTGCGCGTGCGCGCATTGGTGCGCGTGCGCTGGCCGCGCAGCGGCAGACCGCGGCGGTGACGCAGGCCGCGATAGGTACCCAGATCGATCAGGCGCTTGATGCTGATGCCGACTTCGCGACGCAGATCGCCTTCGACGACGAACTTCGCCACTTCCTGGCGCAGCTTGTCGACTTCGGCCTCGGTCAGCGACTTGATCTTCGTCCCCGGGGCCACGCCCGCAGCGACACAGACCAGCTTCGACCGCCTGCGGCCGATGCCAAAAATACTTTGCAGTCCGATCACGATATGCTTCTGGACCGGCAGGTTGACCCCTGCAATGCGCGCCATGTTTCTCTCTCCGATATTCTCACTGGCTTCCCGCCTGAGCAAAAAGCGGCCATCCGGGCCGCACTTCTGAATTTTCTCGACACCATGCGCCTATAGCGCAGTGAACTTTCGATTATAACCGGTTTTTTTTGCTACCGGAAGCTTTGAATCGACCCCGAATAACGAAATTTTTCCCTGAATCGCTGTGTCAGGCTGCGCTTAACGCGCGCCACCCGAGCCACGGCCGTAACCCTTCAAATTCGCCTTCTTCAGCAGGCTTTCGTACTGATGCGACACCATGTGCGCCTGCACCTGCGCAGTGAAGTCCATCACCACCACGACCACGATCAGTAGCGAGGTACCGCCGAAATAGAACGGCACATGCCAGGTCTGTTGCAGGAAGGTCGGGACGAGACACACGGCAACCAGATACAGCGCACCTGCGCCGGTCAGGCGCGTCAGCACGCCGTCGATATACTCGGCCGTCGACTTGCCCGGGCGGATACCCGGAATCAAGGCGCCCGACTTTTTCAGATTCTCGGCCGTCTCGTTCGAATTGAAGACCAGGGCCGTATAGAAGAACGCAAACACGATGATCAGCGCCGCGTACAGCATTTCGTACAGCGGCTCGCCTGGACTCAGCGCTGCGGTGATCTGCTGCAGCCAGCGGATGTCGGCGCCGTTGCTGAACCAGGACGAAGCCGTCGCCGGGAACATGATCAGGGACGAGGCGAAAATCGCCGGAATCACGCCCGACATGTTGAGCTTGAGCGGCAGGTGCGAACTCTGGTTCATGTACGCCTGACCGCCACCCTGGCGCCGCGCGTAGTTGACCGTAATCCGGCGCTGGCCGCGCTCGACGAAGACGACGAAAGCGGTCACCGCCAGCACGATCACCACGACCAGCAGCACTTTGACGAAATTGAGCTCGCCGTTCTGCGCCATCTGCAGAGTACGCACGGTCGCGCTCGGCAGGCCGGCGACAATGCCGGCGAAGATCAGCATCGAGATGCCGTTGCCGATACCGCGCTCGGTAATCTGTTCGCCGAGCCACATCAGAAACAGCGTTCCGGAAGTCAGCGCGATGACCGCGGTGAAAATGAAGCCCGGACCCGGCGCGTAGACCACGCCTGGCTGGTGCATCAACATGGTGGCAATGCTGAACGCCTGGAACGACGCCAGGCCGACCGTGCCGAATCGGGTCCACTGGGTCAGCTTGCGCCGGCCCGACTCGCCTTCCTTACGCAGTGCCTGCCAGGACGGAATCACCGAGGCGAACATCTGCACGATGATCGAGGCCGAAATATACGGCACCACGCCCAGAGCGAATATCGAGAAGCGCGCAAGCGCACCGCCCGAGAACATGTTGAACATGTCGATCAGACCACCGCCCTGGCGCTCAATCAGCCGGGTCATCTGCTCGGAATTCACGCCCGGCACCGGAATGAACGCACCCAGGCGATACACGACCAGCGCACCGACCAGAAACAGGAGACGCTGCTTGAGCTCGGTCAGCTTACCGAGCCCGGCGAGCATGCTGGCTTGGGGTGACGACACGCCTTACTCCACGCTGCCGCCGGCCGCAAGAATCGCAGCCTTGGCGCCCGCCGTGACCGCCACACCCTGGAGCTTGATGGCGCGCTTGAGCTCGCCCTTCTTCACGATTTTGGCGCGTTCGGCACGCGCACCGACCAAGCCTGCGGCCTTGAGTGCGGCGAAATCGACGACGTCAGCCGTAACCTTCTCGAGGTTGTACAGCAGCACTTCGGACACCTGGTGGGCGCGCTTGGAGCGGAAACCGACCTTGGGCAGACGGCGCTGCAGCGGCATCTGGCCACCTTCGAAGCCCGGCTTGACCTTGCCCTTGCCGCTGCGCGCGTACTGGCCCTTGTGGCCGCGACCCGCGGTTTTGCCCAAGCCCGAACCGATGCCACGGCCGACACGCACGCGCACCTTGCGCGAGCCCTTGGCCGGTTTGAGAGTATTAAGACGCATGAGATAACTCCAGTATACTTTTGCGCAAACGCCGTGGATTACGCGCTTTCTTCGACGCGCACGAGGTAGCTGACCTTGTTGATCAGACCGCGCACCTGCGGCGAGTCTTTCAGCTCGCGCACGTCGTTGAGCTTGTTCAGGCCGAGCGCCTTGACGCTCAGGCGATGGTTCCACTTGCAGCTGTTCATGCTCTTGAACAGACGCACGCGGATCGTTGCCGCCTTGTCCGTTGTCTTAGCCTTGGCCATAACCGCCCACCTCTTCGACTTTCTTGCCGCGCTTGGCGGCGATGCGCTGCGGCGTCGCCATCGCTTCCAGACCCTTGATCGTCGCGCGCACCAGATTGATCGGATTGCGCGAACCCTGTGCCTTGGCCAGCACGTTCTTCACGCCGACCACTTCGAGCACCGCGCGCATGGCGCCACCGGCGATCACGCCCGTACCTTCGGATGCCGGCTGCATGTACACACGCGCCGCACCGTGGTTGGCCTTGACCGCATGCCACAAGGTACCGTTGTTGAGTTTCACGCTGGTCATGCCGCGGCGTGCGCGCTCCATTGCCTTGGAGATCGCGACCGGCACTTCGCGCGCCTTGCCGTAGCCGAAACCGACTTTGCCGTCGCCGTCGCCGACCACGGTCAGCGCGGTGAAGCTCATCTGCCGACCGCCCTTGACCGTCTTGGCCACGCGGTTGACGGCAATGAGTTTTTCCAGCATGCCGTCGCTGTTTTCACGTTCGTTGCTTGACATCTATTTTCACCTTTTGTTGCCGCCGCATGATTGTGCGGAGGACTTTACTTACGGCTGCGCCGCTTAGAATTGTTTCGGAAGTGGGGAGTTGGGAGTCGGTAGTTGGACGCGACTTTCCGACTTCCCACTTCCGACTACCGCTTTAAAATTTCAACCCCGCCTCGCGCGCCGCGTCCGCCAGCGCCGCGATGCGGCCGTGATAGCGGAAACCGGAGCGATCGAACGCCACGCTTTCCACGCCCGCCGCCTTGGCTTTCTCGGCGATGGCCTTGCCGACGGCCACCGCGGCAGCCTTGTTCTTGGTGCCTTTCAAATCGCCGGCGATCGCTTTCTGCACGGTCGATGCGGCGGCCAGCACTTTCGCGCCGTCGGCCGAAATGACCTGGGCGTAGATGTGCTGATCGCTGCGATGCACGGTCAAGCGCGGCACGGCGAGTTTGCGGATATGGCTGCGCGTGGCTTTGGCGCGGCGCAGTCGGGTTTCGTTTTTCTCACTCATCTCACTGGTCTCCTGGGAGCTGAAGGCTTTTCGAAAAGCGCGGCCAGAGGGTCGCTACTTCGCGGAGGAATCCGCATCAGGCCTTCTTGGCTTCCTTCAAACTGATCTTTTCGCCCGAGTAACGCACACCCTTGCCCTTGTACGGCTCGGGCGGACGGAACGCGCGAATCTTCGCGGCGACTTCGCCGACACGCTGCTTGTCCGCACCGGCGATCAGCACTTCGGTCTGCGTCGGTACGGTAATCGTGATGCCTTCGGGCGCATGGAACACGACCGGATGCGAGAAGCCGAGCGACAGGTTCAGCTCCTTGCCCTGCAGCGCGGCGCGATAGCCAACGCCGACGAGTTCGAGCTTGCGCTGATAGCCTTCGCTGACGCCCTTCACCATATTGGCGACCAGCGCACGCGCCGTGCCGGCCAACTTCAGGCTGTCCGCGGTAGCGGCCTTGAACTGGATTTCGGAGCCCTGCACGCCGATTTCAACACCCCGTAGTGAGGCGAGCTTGAGCGTGCCCTTCGGGCCCTTGACGGTAACCACATCCGTGGCGACGTTGCACTCGACGCCTTTGGGAAGGGTGATCGGTTTCTTAGCTACACGTGACATAAAAGCTCCGATGATCATCCCGATCAGGGAAAAACCGGTCATCCTGACCGGACTATTCAATAATTACTATCAGGCAACGGTGCCGATAACTTCGCCGCCGACGCCCTGCGCGCGCGCCTGTGCATCGGTCATGATGCCCGCCGGCGTGGTGACGATTGCGATGCCAAGACCGCCCATCACTTTGGGCAGCGCGTCCTTGCCGCGATACACGCGCAGGCCGGAACGGCTGACGCGGCTGATGCTCTCGATCGCCGGCTTGCCTTCGAAATACTTGAGCGCAATTTCCAGCTCGGCCTTGTTGTTCTCGGCCTTGTTGACCTGGAAATCGCGCACGTAGCCCTCGTCCTTCAACACCTTGGCGATGGCTTGCTTGGTCTTGGACGCAGGCATGCGCACAGTCGGCTTGGCCGTGGCCTGCGCGTTGCGGATGCGCGTAAACATATCCGCAATTGGATCAGTCATGCTCATTATTGGATTCCTGTATTCAGCATCGATATCACGTTGATGTAGGGCGCATTCATTGCGCCCACGATATTCTTACCAGCTCGCCTTGCGCAGCCCGGGCACGTCGCCACGCATGGTCGCTTCGCGCAGCTTGTGCCGGCCGAGACCGAACTTGCGGTAGACGCCCCGCGAACGACCGGTCAGTTCGCAGCGGTTGCGCTGACGCGTGGGACTCGCATCGCGCGGCAACTTTTGCAACTGGGTCTGCGCCGCCATTTTTTCGTCGTACGAAGCCTTCGGGCTGAGCACGATCGCTTTCAGCTCCTTGCGCTTCGCCGCATATTTCTTCACGATTTTCGCGCGCTTTTTCTCGCGTTCCACCATGTTAGCCTTGGCCATTGTCGTATCTCTTGAAAATTAATTACGGAAAGGAAAACTGAAAGCTTCGAGCAGCGCCTTGGCTTCCTCATCCGTGCGCGCCGTGGTCGTGATCGCGATATCCATGCCGCGCATCGCATCGACCTGGTCGAAATCGATTTCCGGGAAGATGATCTGTTCCTTGATACCCATGTTGTAGTTGCCACGGCCATCGAACGCGCGGCCGGACACGCCGCGGAAGTCGCGCACGCGCGGCAGCGAGATGCTGACCAGACGATCGAGAAACTCGTACATCTTCGTGCGCCGCAGGGTGACCTTGCAGCCGATCGGCCAGCCGTCGCGGATCTTGAACGTCGCGATCGACTTCTTCGACAAGGTCGCGATCGGCTTCTGGCCGGCGATCTTGGCCATATCGGCCAGCGCATTTTCCAGAACCTTCTTGTTGGCAGCGGCCTCGCCCACGCCCATGTTCAGTGTGATCTTGGTGATGCGCGGCACTTCCATCACATTCTTGTAGCCGAAGCGCTCGATCAGCTTCGGCACGATCGTGTCTTTGTATACTTTTTCCAAACGGGTCGTCATGGCCATTCTCCTTATGCGTCGACCTGCTCGCCGGTGCCGCGGAATACGCGCACCTTGCGGCCGTCTTCGAGCGTCTTGAAGCCGACGCGTTCGCCCTTGCCGGCCGCCGCATTGAACAGCGCCACATTGGACAGGTGAATGGACGCCTCACGCTCGATGATGCCGCCGGGCTGGTTGGCCTGCGGATTCGGCTTGGTGTGGCGCTTGACCAGGTTGATGTTCTGCACGACGACGCGATCTTCCGCGACGCGCAGCACTTCGCCCTTCTGGCCCTTGTATTTGCCGGTGATCACGATGACTTGATCACCTTTGCGAATTCTGTTCATGACATTATCCAAAAAGTATACTTATTTACTTACAGCACTTCAGGAGCCAGCGAAACGATCTTCATGAAGCGTTCGCTGCGCAATTCGCGCGTGACCGGCCCGAAGATGCGCGTGCCGATCGGCTCGAGCTTGTTGTTGAGCAGCACGGCGGCGTTGCCGTCGAAACGGATCAGCGAACCGTCGGCGCGACGCACGCCCTTGCGCGTACGCACGACGACCGCGTCGTAGACTTCGCCCTTCTTGACCTTGCCGCGCGGAATCGCATCGCGGATCGACACCTTGATGATGTCGCCGATACCGGCGTAACGGCGCTTGGAACCGCCGAGCACCTTGATGCAGAACAGAAGCTTGGCACCGCTGTTGTCCGCTGCGGCCAACGTGGATTGCATCTGGATCATCTTGAGTCTCCTAAACCTTCCACGTTACTGCGCGGCGCGCGTCAGCACTGCAACCACGCGCCAGTTCTTGGTCTTGGACAATGGGCGGGTTTCGGCGATGCGCACCATGTCGCCTTCCTTGCACTCGCCCTTCTCGTCGTGCGCGTGCACCTTGGTCGAACGGCGCACGATCTTGCCGTACAACGGATGCTGTACCTGACGTTCGAGCAGGACGGTGACCGTCTTCTGCATCTTGTTGCTGACGACACGACCTTCGATCGTGCGCTGGGATTTGACTTGTTCGCTCATGTTCGTGCTCATCTCTTGGGCCTTCACTTCGCCGCCGGCTTCTGGCCGAGCAGGGTCTTGACCTGCGCGATTTCGCGGCGCACGCGCTTGAAATGATGCGTCTGCGTCTGCTGGCCCGCGCCCTTCTGCATGCGCAGGTTGAATTGTTCGCGACGCAGCTCGATGAGCTGTTCGTTCAAATCCTGTGCGGATTGTTTACGGAGATCTTTGAGTTCCATCACAGCACCGTGCGATTCACGAATTGGGTTTGCACCGACAGCTTGGCCGCGGCTAGGCGGAAGGCTTCGCGCGCGTCGGTCTCCGACACGCCTTCGATTTCGTACAACATGCGGCCGGGCTGCACCACGGCGACCCAGAATTCGACGTTGCCCTTGCCGTTGCCCATGCGCACTTCGATGGGTTTCTTGGTAATGGGTTTGTCCGGGTACACGCGGATCCACAGCTTGCCGCCGCGCTTGACGAAGCGCGTCACGCAACGGCGCGCGGCTTCGATCTGGCGCGAGGTCAGATGTCCGTGCGTCGTCGCCTTCAGGCCGAACTCGCCGAAGCTCACCTTGTTGCTGACGAAGGCAAGACCGCGGTTGCGGCTCTTCTGTACTTTGCGATATTTGGTGCGTTTGGGTTGCAGCATCTCTTTATCCTAACTTTTGCGATCATCCACGATCGCGAAGATCAAACAGCCGCCGTCCTGGCGGCACTTTTCAATTTATTTCGCAACGCGCGGTTCACGCGGCTCACGATCTCTGTGCTCACGTGGCTCGCGCGGTTCACGGCGCTCGGAGCGCGGCGCAGCTTCGCGGCCTTCGTCTTTGGTCTCGGCATTCGCGGCAGCGAGATCGAACACCTCACCTTTGTAGATCCACACCTTGATGCCGATGATGCCGTAGGTCGTCTTCGCCTGCGCGAAACCGTAGTCGATGTCGGCGCGCAGCGTATGCAGCGGCACGCGGCCTTCGCGATACCACTCCGAACGCGCGATTTCCGCACCGTTCAAACGCCCACCGACATTGATCTTGATGCCCAGCGCGCCCAGACGCATCGCGTTGCCGACCGAGCGCTTCATCGCGCGGCGGAACATGATGCGGCGCTCGAGCTGCTGCGCGATCGACTCGGCAACCAGCTGCGCATCGATCTCGGGCTTGCGCACTTCGGAGACGTTGATGTGTGCGGGCACGCCCATCATCTTGCTCACGTCCTTGCGCAGCTTCTCGATGTCCTCACCCTTCTTGCCGATGACGACGCCGGGACGTGCAGTATGGATCGTGATGCGCGCGGTCTTGGCCGGACGCTCGATCTGGATCTTCGATACGCCCGCCTGCGCGAGTTTCTCGCGCAGCATTTCGCGCACCTTCAGATCGGCGGCGAGGTACAGCGCGTAATCGCGTTTGTTCGCGTACCACTTGGAATTCCAGTCCTTGGAAATCCCCAGGCGAATACCGGTTGGATGAACTTTATGACCCATAGTTTTTCTCGGTGTTTTCCGTTAGCTGCCGACGACCACGGTGATGTGGCTCGTACGCTTGAGAATCTGCGAGCCGCGGCCCTTGGCGCGTGCGTGCATGCGCTTGAGGTGCGGACCTTCGTCCACGGTGATCGTGGCGACTTTCAATTCGTCGACGTCGGCGCCGAGATTGTTCTCGGCGTTGGCGACGGCAGAGAGCAGCACTTTCTTGACCAGATGCGCCGCCTTCTTGTCGCTGAACGTCAGCAGGTTGGTTGCGCGCCCGACCGGCAGGCCGCGCACCTGATCGGCGACGAGGCGCGCCTTCTGCGCCGAAATGCGCACGCCGCGCAGGATCGCTTTCGCTTGCAAAGTACTCATCGCGTCACCCTTGTGCCTTGGCCTCGGCGGCCTTCTTGTCGCCGGAGTGCCCCTTGAAGGTGCGCGTCACGGCGAACTCGCCGAGCTTGTGCCCGACCATGTTCTCGTTGACCAGCACCGGTACATGCGCCCTGCCGTTGTGCACGGCGATGGTCAGACCCACCATTTCCGGCAGAATCATCGAACGCCGCGACCAAGTCTTGATCGGACGCTTGGTATTCGTCGCCGCCGCAACCTCCACCTTCTTCAACAGGTGCAAGTCGACGAACGGACCTTTTTTCAGTGAACGTGCCATAAGTATCTCCATCGGTCATCCTGACCGAAGAGCCCGGCGTCCAGGCCGGACTTTCAAAATTTCTCAACCGCGACGATCGCGCACGATGAACTGCGTCGTACGCTTGTTCTTGCGGGTCTTGTAACCCTTGGACGGCTGACCCCACGGCGACACCGGATGCGGGTTGCCTTGACCAGCCTTCGCCTCGCCGCCACCATGCGGATGGTCGACCGGATTCATCGCGGCGCCGCGCACGGTCGGACGGATGCCGCGCCAGCGCTTCGCACCGGCCTTGCCGAGCTTGCGCAGGTTGTGTTCGGAATTGCCGACTTCGCCAATCGTCGCGTTGCAGTCCACCGGCACCTTGCGCATTTCACCCGAGCGCAGACGCAACGTGGCGTAGCCCTGTTCGCGTGCGATCAGCTGCACCGACGCACCGGCGCTGCGCGCGAGTTGTGCGCCCTTGCCTGGCTTCATCTCGACGCAATGCACGGTGGCACCGATCGGGATATTGCGCAACGGCAGCGAATTGCCCGCCTTGATCGGCGCATCGCGGCCGGCCATAAGCTGGTCGCCTTCCTTCACGCCTTTCGGCGCGATGATGTAGCGGCGCTCGCCATCGACGTACAACAGCAACGCGATGTGCGCGGTGCGGTTCGGATCGTATTCCAGGCGCTCGACGCGGCAGGCGATGCCTTCCTTGTCGCGCTTGAAATCGACCACGCGATAATGCTGCTTGGAGCCGCCACCCTTATGCCGCGTGGTGATGCGACCATAGTGGTTGCGTCCGCCGGTCTTGGATTGCGCCTCGGTCAGCGGTGCGTACGGATCGCCCTTGTACAGCCCCGGCGTAGACACGCGCACCATGGCGCGGCGTCCCGGAGAAGTTGGCTTCAATGTAATCAGTGCCATTGTCGTTCCTGATTCTCTTCGAACGTCGTGTGACGTCCATCTCTCAATTCGTATTTAATGCGCGTCCTGCGCAAGAGCCCGCACATCCGTGCGCGGACTTCTCAATTCAGGGCTTGGCCGTAACGTCGATGGATTGACCTTCGTGCAGACGCACGTAGGCCTTGCGCCAGCTGTTGCGCGAACCTGCGCGCTGCTTGAACGACTTGACCTTGCCTTTCACATTCACGATGTTGACCGCTTGCACCTTGACGCTGAACAAGGCTTCGACGGCGTCCTTGACGAGTTTCTTGTCCGCGTCTGCGGAGATTTCGAACACATACTGGTTGTGCTCCTGCGCACGCGCACTCTTTTCCGAGATATGCGGCGCACGAATCACGCTGTAGAGCTTCTCGTTCTTGATCTGCTCACTCATGCCAGCCACTCCTCGATCTTCTTGACCGAATCCACGGTCATGACCACTTGCTGCGCATCGACCAGGGTCACCGGGTCCATCGCCGCGACATCGACCACCGCGACGCGATGCAGATTGCGCGCGGACAGGAACAGGTTCTGCTCCACGTTCTCGGTCACAATCAGCGTACGCCCGCTGTGATCCTGCAACTTGATGGCCAGCGCCTTGGTGCTGACCTTGTCCACGCCGAACGAGTCGACGATTTGCAGGCGGCCCTCGCGATTGAGCTGCGACAGAATCGCCTGAATCGCACCACGATACATTTTCTTGTTGACCTTCTGCGAGAAGTCGCGCGGACGCGCGGCGAAGGCGCGGCCACCGCCGACGAAGATCGGCGCACGGTAGTCGCCGTGACGCGCGCCACCACCCTTCTGCGCCTTGAACTTCTTGGTCGTGCCGGACATGTCCGAACGCGACTTCTGCGCCTTGGTGCCGGCGCGGCCCGCGTTGCGATACGCGACCACGACCTGATGCACCAGGCCTTCGGAATACTCACGGCCAAAGATGGTGTCGGAGACCGACAACGGTTTCTTCGCGCCTACTACCTGCAATTCCATAGTCATATCCTCACGATCGTCCCTGATCGAAAAACCCGGTCATCCTGACCGGACTATTCAACAAGATTTCTCAACCCTTCGCCGCGGGACGAATGACGACGTTGCCGCCCGGCGCGCCCGGCACCGAGCCGCGGATCGCGATCAGATGCTTCTCGGCGTCGATCTTGACCACTTCGAGATTCATCATCGATTGTCGGTTGGCACCCATGTGACCCGCCATCTTCTTGCCCGGAAACACGCGGCCCGGCGTCTGCCGCTGGCCGATCGAGCCCGGCGAACGATGCGACAACGAGTTACCGTGCGTGGCGTCACCCATGGTGAAGTTCCAGCGCTTGATCGTGCCCTGGAAGCCCTTGCCTTTGGTCACGCCCGCGACATCGACGATCTGACCGGTCTTGAATACTTCGTCGGCCTTCAATTCACCGCCGACGTTGTACTTGCCGATATCTTTCGCGTCGACGCGGAACTCCCACAGGCCGCGACCGGCTTCGACCTTGGCCTTGGCGTAATGCCCCGCGGCCGGCTTGCTGACCAGCGCGGCGCGCTTGGCGCCCGTCGTCACCTGCACGGCCGTGTAGCCGTCGTTCTCGACCGTCTTCACCTGAGTGATGCGGTTCGGCGTCGCTTCGATCAGCGTCACCGGCACCGACTCGCCGCTCTCGGTGAAAATTCGGCTCATGCCGCATTTGCGGCCAATAATTCCGATAGTCATCTTCTTAATCTCTAATTAAGTGCAGCTCAATAAAGCTTGATCTGCACGTCCACGCCAGCGGCGAGGTCGAGCTTCATCAGCGCATCCACGGTCTTGTCGTTGGGATCGACAATGTCCAGAACACGTTTGTGCGTGCGCGTTTCGTACTGATCGCGCGCGTCCTTGTCGGCATGCGGCGAGGTCAGAATGGTGAAGCGCTCGATACGGGTCGGCAGCGGGATCGGTCCGCGCACCTGCGCACCCGTACGCTTGGCCGTCTCCACGATCTCGCTCGCCGAACGATCGATCAAGCGATGATCGAACGCCTTGAGCCGAATACGAATCTTCTGTTCCGCCATTGCCGTATACCTCAAAGAACGTTGTCTTTCAAAACTTGGGGCGATTTTTCACCGCCCCACTCTTGATTGTCAGGTCGCGCGCTGCGCGCGCGCGCCAGTTCAGAGCAAGCGTGAGAAAGTCAGTAGAGCATCTTTCTCACGAGACCCGCGCAAACGGGCTTGCCTCACTCTTTACGAGGCCGCGTCAGCGGCCGACCTCACTCCTTAACTTGTTTACTTGACGATCTTGGCCACCACGCCCGCACCCACCGTGCGGCCGCCTTCGCGGATCGCAAACCGCAACCCTTCTTCCATCGCGATCGGGTGGATCA